>CAMVJR010000045.1 GCA_947167855.1 uncultured Bacteroidales bacterium | reverse complement strand
ACGTTCTTGAAATAATAGTCCAAGGTGAAGCAATCATCCAGCTCTGCCTTGGACAATTTCTTTGTAACGTCTTCGGATGCCTCCAGGAGGGTCTTGTAATCCTTATTGCCCGTCCAAGCCTCCATGGCGATGGGCTGCACGGTGTCGTAGGCCTGTTCGCGGGAGAGACCCTTGGCAATGAGGGCGTTCATCACGCGCTGGGCAAAGATGACGCCGCGGGTGAGGTAGATATTGGACAGCATTTTCTCCGGATACACTACCAGGTTCTCCAGGATGCCCTTGAAACGCTGGAGCATGTAGTCCAGAAGTTCGGTGGCGTCCGGAAGGACGATGCGCTCGGTGCTGGAGTGGGAGATGTCACGCTCGTGCCAGAGGGCCACGTTCTCGTAGGCCGTGGCCATGTAGCCGCGCATCACACGGGCGCAGCCCACGATGTTCTCCGAGCTGATGGGGTTGCGCTTGTGGGGCATGGCGCTGGAGCCTTTCTGGCCCTTGCGGAAAGCCTCTTCCACCTCGCGGACCTCCGTACGCTGGAGGTTGCGCACCTCAAAGGCCATCTGCTCCAGGGTGGAGGCGATGAGGGCCAGGGTGCCCACATAGCAGGCGTGGCGGTCACGCTGCAGCACCTGGGTAGAGATATTGGCCGATGCGATGCCCAGTTTCTCGCAGACGTAGTCCTGGATGAACGGAGGGATGTTGGCAAAGTTGCCCACGGCACCGCTCATCTTACCGGCCTCAACGCCGGCGGCAGCATAGTCAAAACGCTCGATGTTGCGCTTCATCTCCTCATACCAGAGGGCCCATTTAAGGCCGAAGGAAGTGATATCGGCATGGATACCATGGGTACGGCCGATGCAGGGGGTTGCCTTGAACTCCAGGGCGCGGCGGCGCAGCACTTCCAGGAATTCCTCCAGGTCTTTGCGGAGGATGGCGTTGGCCTGCTTGAGCAGGTAACCGTTGGCGGTGTCCACCACGTCGGTGGAGGTGAGGCCGTAGTGAACCCACTTGCGCTCCTCTCCCAGGCTCTCGCTCACGGCACGGGTGAAGGCCACCACATCGTGGCGGGTCTGCTCTTCGATCTCGCGGATGCGGCTTACCTCAAAGCGGGCGTTGGCGCGGATCTTCTCCACATCCTCTGCGGGGATCACGCCCAGCTTGCTCCAGGCTTCGCAGGAAAGAGTTTCGACTTCCAGATAGGCGCCGAACTTGTTTTCCTCGGTCCAGACGTCCCGCATCACTTTCCTAGAATAACGCTCAATCATGGCTTAGCAGGTTTTGAGGAAGTCCAGGATGTTCTTTTCAATACGGGCGGCCACGTTCTCGCACTCGGTGCGCTCGAAGGGCTTGTCGCTGAGCTTGTTGTAGAGCTCGATGTATCTTTCCGTGATGCCGCTTACCACCTCGGGGGTCATCTCGGGGACTTTCTGTCCTTCCTTGCCCTGGAAGCCGCCGGCCATGAGCCATTCGCGGACGAACTCCTTGGAGAGCTGCTTCTGGTGCTCGCCCTTGGCCAGGCGCTCGGCGTAGCCTTCGGCGTAGAAATAACGGGAAGAATCCGGGGTGTGAATCTCATCCATCAGGACAATCTGGCCGTTGCGCTTGCCAAACTCATACTTGGTATCCACCAGGATGAGGCCTTTCTTGGCAGCGATCTCCGTTCCGCGCTGGAACAGGGCCAGGGTGTATTTTTCAAGCTGTTCGTATTCATCGGCCGGGACAATGCCACGGGCAATGATTTCCTCTTTGCTGATGTCTTCGTCGTGACCTTCGGCCGCCTTGGTGGTGGGGGTGATGATGGGCTGAGGGAGTTTCTGGTTCTCCTTGAGGCCTTCCGGGAGGGTGACACCGCAGAGGGTCCGGTTTCCGGCCTTGTACTCACGCCAGGCGTGACCGGCCAGGTAACCGCGGACCACCATTTCCACCTTGTAAGGTTCGCAGCGGTAGCCGATGGTAACCATGGGATCTACCATAGCCACTTTCCAGTTGGGGAGGATGTCCTGGGTCAGATCCAGGAACTGGGCGGCGATCTGGTTCAGAACCTGTCCCTTGTAGGGGATACCCTCCGGCAGCACCACGTCAAAGGCGGAGATGCGGTCGGTGGCTACCATGACCAGGTAACCATTGCTAAGGGTGTAAACATCGCGAACTTTTCCCGTGTACTTGGATTCCTGACCGGGAAGCTGGAAATCGGTTTTTACGACTGCTTTCATGATTTTATCAGTGTGTGTTTTAAATCATACAAAGATACTCATTCCGCCCGGATTATGCCACATTTTTTAAAATTTTTAGTATGGGGATTCCAGAAGCTCCAGGAAACGGGCGCGCAAGTCGACCATCGTTACCAAGGCCCAGTAATCCTACTGGCCGGCGGCGGCGCCGGTGAGCTGAATGTAAGCGCGGAAGCCTTTGATGCTCTCGTTATTGAGCGGGAAGGACAACTGCCCGTCTCCTGTAATGAAGAGGATGGTCATATCGCGCGCAGGGAGGGTCTTCACATTGATAACCGGAGTAAAGGTTGCCACAGTGGTTACAATGGGCGTGGAACTGTTCACGATGATTACACCCCCGAAGACAGGATTCACCACGTCTGCATCCTTGGAAGGCTTGATAAGGTAAGGTTTGCCGGCCTCGATGATGATCTTACCTGCCAACGACACCTCAATATCCTCAAAAGAAAGGGAAAGTTCCCCATCCTTAAATTCAGAACTGCCCAATCGTCTCAGCTGAGTAGCGTCCCCAAATACCTTACTGACAGTAGCGGCAGAAACGTTGAACGGCAAACAGATGCTGTTCCACGCACCGTGGACGAACGTACGGCCAACCGTCACGTTTTTGGGTTGCCCGGCCATTGCCGATATGACGGCACTGTTGTCCACATCATCCCGCAGGACCACAAGACCGTCCGCGCTGATCACTGTATTAGCATCAGCCATACGATGTTCATAGTGATCATTGGTACAGGTCGTTTCAGTACCAGAAAGGGTGCCGTGGTTGGCAACGTATGCGTAGAAGGTGTCCGTATCGCCCCCATAGCTCAGGAGAAGATACAAATAGAAGTTTTCTCCACCACAGATCTCATTGCCGTAAACGAAGCCTGGACGATCATTGCTTTCTCCGTCCTTATAGGTGGTAATTCCGCTGACGTTGTGTTCCGTTGGCGTTCCATCTATGGCTACGGTAATATAATCTCCACCGCTGACCGTACGAATAAGCTTACCCTGCTGAGAAGTCTCCAACGGCTTGTTACCGGTGGGGGACCGATATTCAAGTGCCAGCGAATTATAGCAACTCCATCGGGCATTCAAATTAGGCCCAAACATATAAAACTTCCCATCGCTGTCATTGATTTCTTTGATGTTAAGGGAGGACGGGGTAAACAGGCAGTATTTCATATAGACGGAGCCACTTAATTGAACCACCTTTCCAATAAAACCGCCTCCGCTTTTTCCGGCACTCAGATCAATGCTTCCCAGGAAAGAACAAGCGTCAATGATGAGATCATCAGTGGCCCCACTATAGTTTTTAGCTACAACACACCCCACATAGGACCCGGCGTAAACATTACCGGAAGAAGTGGAATGGATGGCTGCCGAGTTTTCACAGTTCACAATGGTACTGGGCCTGTGAGTACCATTGCTGCTGACATAGGCTGCCACGGCAGCGGGATACAGATCAGACGTGACGTTTCCTGCCAAGTGAAGGTTCTTGATGGTAGCACCGTCCAGACAGCCGAAGAGAGCTGCATAACCGGTCCCGGTAAGGTCCAGGGTGAGAACATGCCCGTTTCCGTCAAATGTACCGGAGAAGGGCTTCGTGTCAAGACCCGCCATTTTGCTGATGGTAAGATCCGCCACCAGTTTGAAGTAACGCTCGTTATAACTGTCTCCGCCATCTAACTCTGATACAAGCTTAAACCAATGAGCCGGTTCTGCTATGAGATACGGGTCTTCCGGCGTACCATGGCCCGGGAAATTCTTGATGTCTTCTGATTGGGTAAACTTGGGCACCGCGCTGCCGAGTGACACTTCCCAGTTGGCGCCGAGGGCGGAAACCAGCTCTGCGGCAGTCTTCCCCCTGCCATCCCAGCCCTGCTCATTATTCAGCAGGACCGTATAGTAACTCTTTTTGTCCTCGTAGAAGTGAATGTCATCGGATTTACTTCTCCGGGCATATGTATAGCAGCCGTCCGTGTCTACACCCACCGATTCAGGGTTGAACAGGCAATGTTTGAAATGGCTGTCCGGCCCATCCTCGTTCCAGCCCACGAACCCGCCCCACTTCTCGGTCTTCGCACCGGAAAAGATGCCGTCGAAAAGGCAATCTTCAAAATAAACGTCCGTGTATCCCTTCACCACTTCACCCACCAGGCCGCCGTGGCTTCCGTCACCATCGACGCTGCTCATGATGACAACACTGCTCCTGCAGGAAGTAATATGGTTTATATTCTGGGCATAGCCGGCAATACCTGCGGCATACTTGGCCGAGGCATTAATGGTACCTGCAGTTTGCAGGTTCTTGATGGTGGCACCGTGGATGTACCGGAACGGAGCGCAATACTCCTGCACGGAGGTATAGTTGAAGACAAGCGTGTTTCCGCCACCGTCAAAGGTACCGCCAAAGTACTTGCTGTTGCTCACGCCTACCATGGTACTGACCGTAATGTCCGTGACCAGTTTGAAGTATTGACCGCTGTAAGTGTTTCCCGTTCTCACCTTTTCGGCCAGATAGTTCCAGTTGCCAGGCGACGAGATGAGATAGGGATCCTGCTCTGTACCGCTTCCATAGAACGGGTTCACTACAATTGTGGCCGGGACCACCTTGCCCCCGGCGGAAAGCTGCCAGTTGCTGCCCAGTCTTCCCAACAACTCGTTTTCGCTCATACCGCTGGCGTCCCTACCCTGAGCCTCACCGAAGGTCTGGGTATAGTAGCAGTTTTCGAAAACCAGGTTCTTGGTGTCGTTGTAGCGGGCCAATGTCTTGCAATGGCTGGTGGTTGTGATGTTTATGCTGGAAGGTCTGAAAAGGCAATTGATCAGGACCAGTTTCCCGTTTTTATAACCGACCAGGCCGCCGCAATAGTCACTGTAATTACCACCGTCCGTATTAAATTCGCCATCAAAGAGGCAGTCCGTAATGGTTGTAGCGGACCCCTTGCACGTGTGGGCAACGATTCCGCCGTTGGTGGCGTCAGCGTCCCTGGGGCCATATTCGTCAAGTGTCATACTCACCCAACAGTTGCTGATGGTCACCGTGGCATCCTCTTTCACCTCACTCACCAAGCCGGCGTTGTATTTTTGATAGGACTCTATAAGGCCCGTGACGTGCAGATTCTTGATGACGGCGCCATCCCCCAGAAAACGGAAGGGGGCCCTATAATCATATAAAACCGGCACATGGTCTGTAGGGATTTTGAACCGGTACGTGACCGTGTGGCCGTTTCCGTCAAAAATGCCTCGGAACGGGTTATCTGCGCCCAACATATATTCCCCAACGCTGATATCGGCCGTAAGCTTGACATATTTGCCCGTAAGGTTTATATCGCTGGCTCCAGCCACATTGCCGGACTGAAAAATGGACATAATTTTCCAGTCCTCAGCCGAATTGATAAGATAGGGGTCTTCAAGCGTACCGCTGCCTTTGATACCGCGGTCGTTGATGGTATAGGCCTGTCCCAACTGTGCTCCCACCAAAAAGAGCAACGCAGCAAGTATGGTTTGTATCTTTTTCATCTTCCGTTCATTCATAGTTTAACAAATTAACGCGCCTCAATCTGAAGGGCCCCGCCATAGTAATAGGAGGGGGCGGGATTCAGTCCGCTGATGGAGATGCTCTTCAAGACACGCGGAGTCATGGTGGCTGTCACACGGTAGAACTTGCCGTTCTCGAACGTAACATTATCCGCTTTCCTGTCATAGTAAGCACCCCCGGCATTGGCCGACAAGGTGACGGTCTGCTCGGAGAATCCCTCAACCGCCACGTAAAACGTACTGGTCTTTGTGGGCGGAACGGGAGCAACGGTATAGGTGGTGGTTCCAACGTTGACTTTCAACTCCATCACGGACAAACTTTCATCGCCGGATTGTCTGAGCGTAAACTTAACGATGGCCTGCTGGTTCACGAATTGGGCCGGAGTGGTTGTAATGGATTTGTCAACCACTTCCGTCACGGTAACCTCGGCCGTAGCATAGTCACAGTGGGTGGCAATATAGTCCAGCGTTCCATCCTGACTGGCATAGTTTCCCGAGCGGTATTTAAGCGTCAGGACATCCTCTACCGCCGGGGCGGTATCCAGATTGCCGGACAAGGTGGTTGAAGAGGTGCTGCTGACCGCCGGGGTCAGTGTTCCCAGCTTTTCTCCACCGGCATTGTACACGTCTACGTTATCCCCTTCGGCCCAGGAAGATTTGATGATATGATTCACCTCATCCTCTGTCAATGCCTTGGTAGAAGCACCTTTCAGGGCTTCTACCGTCAGGGTGTAAACAGATGTCTTTTCCTGCCCCTGGGGCTCCTGCGGCAGCTGTTCTTCCTTGATTTGATTGCATGAGAAGACAGAGCCAACCGCCAATGCTGCGGCAAGCATAACAAAAAGATTGTTCTTTTTCATCATCATTCCCTCCCTATGAAATGTCACCCCATAAACTCTCACCGCCATCAATATAATCATCTTTGCTGGCTTGCAGCAACGACTGTCCCAACTGAAGCTCCACCGCTGTCAGCTGAGGCGCCTCATAATTCCATTTGCTGTTCTGATCTTTGTTCATGTGTTATTCTACGTGGCTATTCGTTAACAAATTTAATCTTTATATTATACTTATCCAAATATGGGCTCGCAAGCTTATATTGCCCAGGATGGCGATTTCTATCGAAGCGGCCGAAAGAATTCGCCTGGGTTGAGACCTGGGCCTAAAATGCGTAACGAGTGGCAATAAAGAATAACGGCAACCTGCAGGGAATGGCCTGAGGTTGCCGTTTATCATAAGCAAATGTGAAGCTTAGTCCACTACGGGTTTCACAAGTTTGACAACATAGTAATTCTTGTTACCGCTTGTACTTGAACTGGTTACGCTTGGGGTGTTCGTTGCATTCGAAAAAGTAAAAAAGTAAAACTTAGTAGCCTCAAGGTAATTGCATGACCAATAATATCCATCCTGCCAAGATGTGTTCAATTCTCTCCAGCTTTTGAATGTTTCCGAATAATAGCCCGTAGCCGAAACAAACAGGCAGCCCTTCTGAATCAAGTATTCAAATTGTGTTTCATTTAGTACCGGATTATCGTCGTACTTGGCTGGGCCAACTTTCGACAAATAACCACTCGGTATAGTTATCCCGTCCCTAAGCAAGAGCATACCATAGTATGTCCCTTCATCAACACCATAGGAATTCCCCGACTCAAAACTGACCCTTACCATCGCATATGCGTTACTCGTAACAGCCGTTCCGTTGACAGTAATTGTGGATTTCGGAGTGCCAAATATAATCTTGCCCCAATCAGATGACGTCTTGTTACCTCCGGTGGGGAATTGCCAGCCAGCAGGGAGTTTGTCACTCGTGGGATTGATATTATTTCCATTTGTAATTGCGCCCAATTCATCTCTTAAGACCAACCACTTAAGGAAATACTTATTCAGTGCGGCGGAATTTTTATAATTGACAGCCGGCTCAAAAGGATTGCATCCCGCAGGCAGGGCATAGTGCTCATTTTTACCGTCCGGGTCGGCGGTGAGGATCATCTCTCCGGCAGTCAGAGAATAGGTTGCATCGGCATCGCCCACTTTACTCCTTTCCAGGATACCGGTAGAGACTTCATAGCCACGGAAGGCCGTCTTGATGGAAGGGAAGGTAGCCGTACGCTTGAAGGCCATCCGATTGGTAGTTGTACGATTGAACGGACGGGTCATCGTGCGGATGGCGTTGCCATCGGTGAGGGCGTCGTAAGCCGTGATGGTCAGGTTGGTATATTCTCCGGCCGGAAGGGGAATGTTCAGCATGACGCTGGTTTCACCCAGCACCACGTCGGAACCATCCTTGGTGATGGTAATGACATCATGGGCCTCATCGGCCGATGTCTCAATGGCAGAAGTACCCGGAACTACAGGAGAAGCAATGGAGAAATCCCCACATACCTTCTTGCCGTTAAAGTCAATCTCCAGGCGTTTGGCACTGGCCGGAATGTAATTGACCGCTATACGGAGCAGTCCGCAAAGCTGGAAGAAATTCCATCCCTGTCCAGCCTCGTTGGTGGCAATCATCGGGCAGGGAGAAGTCTCACCGCTCACCTGGGCCAGCTGATAGCTGCCGGGAAGGGTCACATCCAGCGAATAGCCTTCCTGGCCAAAGTTGGCTGCATCCTTGGCCACGATGGTGCTGGGATAGACAGCAAAGGCGTCACGGGAATAGCCGGCCTCATAAACAACCGTAAAGGAAGCATCATCGGAATGATAGATCACATCCGTAATGGTGGCGCCGTGAGCACCTTCGTCGGAAGTATAGACGTATTTGCCGTTGGAAATGTGCACGGCTACATCATCACCATCCGCCCAGGCAAAGGAAGCATCCGTATCGGAGATCGTGGCCTTGGTGGCCGTACCACGGGCACCGGAAACGGTCTCCGTAATCATTTCAACCTGAGGAACAGGATTCTTTTCAATAAGGGAATTGTTGAGTTCTTCTTTTTCGCAGGAAACGGCAAGAAGAAGCAGGGCCGGAATAGAAAGATACAGTTTTTTCATAATGACGTCCTCCCACTATTAACACCAACCACCCGAAAAACCGTTTCCATGAGCCGGCGTTTCGTCGCCGCTTCCACAGATAACACCTTCAATTGCAACCTCCACAACCTGCACGGCGGGAGTCTCATACATTTCTTTTTCAGACGAATACATACTAACTAACTATTTAATAACTACTAATTTCTTAAAAAGCAAAGCAGGCGCGAACGCGATAATAACCACTCTTATTCAACGACCAAACGCTTGCATTATTGTCCTTATAATAGATGGCCTTCGCGTTTTCGGTTCCCACGCTATCACTCGTCCAGAAGTACTTGTCGTTCTCCAGAACAGAGCAAAGATTCGCATTGACAAGAGCTGCACCCGGCGTAGCGGAGTAACTCCCCCACATCATATACTGCCAATCCTTTTCCGAAGGCAGGCGCCAGGTGCCGCCAGAAATCGAGTGATGGGCCTCCCACTCGGGTATAATATAAATTCCCGTAGCCTGAGAATAATCAGCATTGTACCCATACACATCCGTCAGGGAAATAGCCAGACCGTGCTCGCAGACACCATCTACGCTTCCCACATAGACAATCTTAGCCTCGGCCGTGCTTGCCATATTGGCGTGAGCCACATCGGCATAAATCTTTCCATTGGAAGCGATGATACTTCCAAGGTCACTGGCCTCTACCGCTGCCAGATTATTCTTCTCCCGCCAAGTCATCTCGCAGTTTCCATAATAGTATTTCCCGTTCTGGAAACCGCCGGCAGGCACATTCTTTTCACAAGTGTAGACATTTCCCTTATCATCGGTAGCAGTCAGAGTGAAAGTGTCATTCTTGGATTCATCATTCGGATAACAGAAAGTAAGGGAAAGATAGATGCTTCCATCTACAATTGCGGGATTATTGATGTCAAAAGCGTAAACCGCGCTATACATATTAACCTCTGTAGGGTGAATGCCCTCCACAAGGGTTCCCTTTGAACAACTGACAGAAAGTTTAGTAATGGTAGGAGTTACCGTTTCACCCTTCGAATTCTTGAAGATGAGCCCCTGGCGGAAGATAGACTGCAGGTTCTTGAAGGACACCTTATTTTGGGCCGAAAGGGACCCACTCCCCAAGTTCATCTGAATCCCCGTTGCCACGGCAAAATCATGCTGGCCGGCAGAAGCCTGGCTTCCATCCTGATCACGATAATAGAAAGCAGGAGAATTGTTGCTCTGATAATACAACTCGTATTCATCACTAGACTTATGAGTAACAGGTACCCATTCCCCACTGTTCGATTTCTCTTTTCCCTTACTCTCCCCGGGATTCCAGCGGAAGAACGACACTTCCCCTGCCAGGGTACAGGACAGTCCTTCATCCTGAATCATGGACGAGGTAAGGACAATGGGCGTGGCCGAATGGTCCTGAGTACTCCGGGCCAGCGCGTCCTTTGTCTTATTATATAGGTATATCTTGTCTCCTTCCTGAAAGCGGGAAGAAACGGACATACCGTCCCCACCAAAAGTAACACCTTTTGTCTGGGGATCCATAGAAGCCTGGATGTTCAGGTGATAGACGGCGGGGGCCACCTTCTGCACCGGAGCCTCTTCCCGGTTGCAGGCGCAGATAACCAGCGCAGCCCATGCAATAAAAATTACGCTTCTTCTCATGGTACACTATTAATTAAAGGTTAAAAATAGGTGGGATCATACTGCTCCTTGCTGGTGCAGACAATGCCTTCGGCCTTAAATTCAATGGTGTACACCACTGGCGAAGTATACAACTCCTTCTGAATTGTTTCCATAAAAAAAGGTAAGAATACAAACTAGCTACTGGGCGCAAAGGTACACACAGTGAGAGTTAAGAATTGTCAATTATAGTAAAATCTTTTGTCAAGAATCATTAATTTTGTCCAATTCCGTCAAAAGATGAGTAAATTTGCAGGATGTTTACAACCGCAACATATTTTCAAGGACTAGCGACGGCCATGTACATCATGGGCTGTCTGGTCATAGCAGCCGTAAGATGGTTCCACATGTGCAGGCCTTACGACCGCAACCCCCTTTACTATTATCCGGGCCGAAAAGCAACCACCCTCTTATACCTTACGTCCCTCACCCTGATTCCGAGTCTCATCATTCCGGAAACAGAGGGAGTCTGGCTGCTGCTGAAGGCCTATTTCCTTCCGGTAACCCTTTTCTACATGACCATCCTCCTGTTTTCCTACTTCGGAGGCATCATGCACTGGCGCAGATGGCGCAAACCCACCTTGACGCTGGGGGCCATTGCCCTGCTTGCTCTCATTGCCGGCCCCCTGGCCAGCCTTATCAAGGGAAACGGATTTAACGGCGCTCTGCTGGGCAATGTCATTATCTACACCCTGGGTGCTCTTATGACCGCCACATGCATCATTGCCGTGCGAGTAGTCCTTCGCTGGACCCGGCGGTTTGACGTGGAAGAATACTCCAATCCGGAAGACTTCCCGGTGAACTTCGCCAAAAAGATGGTGAGAATAGCCATGGTTACCGTGGTTCTCCTCTGGACAGCGGCCATTCTGAACAACCGCAACGTGATGGCCGTTTTGGAACTGTTGCTGGTGGGAGCTTCGGTACAGATGCTCATATCGGCCCTGCACCCGCAAAGAAAAGGATCCTTTGAGGAAGAGGGAAACCAGGGAAAGCCTTCGGCCCAGGTGTATTCCTACAAGATTGCTTCCGACAAAGCCAAGACCATCGCAATCGCCATCCGGCGGGAAGTGGAACAGGAGAAGGCCTTCCTGGATCCGCACCTGACCATTCAGGACATAGCCACCCGCTGCGGCTTCAACCGCACCTATGTGGCCGGCATTTTCAAAACGGAATTCGGCGGCTTCTTCCGCTACGTCAACACCCTGCGCCTGCAGTACGCAAACGAGTACCGCGCCGCCCACCCCAACGCCTCCGTGGGCGAAATCGCCGAAGCCTCCGGCTTTGGTTCCCGCCAGAGCTACTACTCCGTGAAGGAAGAGTTAGGCAAAGAAGCGTAAAGACCGTGCTATCTATTCTATTATCAATCGGTTAAAGCGATTGGTGGTGACGTCGCGTAGTTGTTCCCATTTGGACAGCTGGTCCCAGTAGTCCTGGTCAAAAGGAATGCTTTCTTTTACGAAGGAAGCAAAACAGGCGTCAAATTCGGCCGTGAGATGGTAGTCCTGTATAAGCACGTTTTCTTCCAGGTTGCGAGTGAGCGCGCGGTGAGTGAAATTGGCCGATCCCAGATAGAGCACCTTCCCGTCCACAGAAATAGCCTTGGTGTGGTGGAAGCCGCCGAGGTACAGCCACAGCCGGGCTCCTGCGGGCCATAAGACCTTGTGGAAAAGGCCGAAGGCCGACTGCTGATAGATGGGAATATCGTTCCATTCACCCATGAGGAACTGGATATCCACGCCTCGCTGCAAGGCATTCAGAATGGCATCCTGAAGCGTGTCGGGGAGGGCGATGTACGGCTGAATGATGCGGATGGAATCCCTTGCCTCATTGATGAGGGTGGTCATCGTGTTCAGGATATCCTCGGCCTTCTCTACGACGGTCACCTGCGGCGCACCGGCGCGGAAGAGAACGTTCATGTCGTAGCAGGGGAGGCTGTCCGGCAATTCCTCGAACTTGCCGAAGGAGTAATCGGCAATATTTGTAGAGCCGATGAAAGACCACTCCCCGTCAATGATGACCACTTTGCGGTGATTCCGGTGCCTGACGTGGGTTGATACGGGGATTTTGACCTGATCCCAGTAAGAGATTTTCACACCGTCGGCACGGAGAGCATCTAAGTCCCAATCTGCGTCCTTGGAGCCCCATCCATCGAGCAGAACCTCCACTTTAACCCCTTCACGGGCTTTCCGGCGCATCAGTTCCATATCTTCGCGGGCTTTATCGCCGCTGAAGCTATACATTTCCAGATAGATGCTTTTCCTGGCCTGCTCCATATGCTTCACAAGCGAGTCCTGATACTCCTGCGATGATGTGAGCAGATACACCTGGGAACTGTCGCTCTGCAACCTGTACGGATTGTGGTCATGAGTCAATCCGTCCTTAGCCGGATTGAAAAGGAAGAAATTGAGAATCAGCGCCAACAAGGCTATCCCCACGCACACCAGGAAAAAGGTCAAAAAACGTTTCATATCCAGTGGTTAGTATACTATTGACAAATTTAACGAATATAGAAGAAACGCCAAAATATAATAAAAATGTGATTTCTTTTGTATATTCATTTCCGAAAATGTGATTTTGATCTTATATTTGCTATCGAAAATGTGATATACCATGCAATTGCTTAAAAGAAAAAT
>CAMVJR010000044.1 GCA_947167855.1 uncultured Bacteroidales bacterium | reverse complement strand
CGGCAGATCGCATTGTTTTGGGGGACGATGTCCTTAAACTTACCTTCCTTGTTCTGCCCATCGAGCAGAGGGTGATGACGGTGGACTACACCTTCGAGTACATGAAAGACGATACAAAGGGGTGGACCGATCCTGAGAATGTCGTGGAAGTCCACCGTTACCTGAGTCTTCAGCAAAAGACCGACCAGCAGGATAACAAGGGCTATCGCAATGAGTTTACCAATAATGATTGGTTCACGTTAGACCCTGCCACCAAGCTCTACGTAAAATCCAACGTTCCGGCCATTCAATACTTCTTCAAAGTTCAGGCCCAGGGCAACTTCCCCCGTACCTGGAACAGTATGGACGATAAAAAAGACGACACACCACATTACTATTACTATTCGGACGATTTCTATTCCGTCCAGAGTTACCGCGATTCTTCGGGTGTCAAGCAGCCACTGAAGTGGAAGGTGACGGGATACCGGGAAAACGCCATCTCCGGTCCCTTCTTGACGACCCCTCCTTCCTGGCTGCGCCTTCGAGGAGATGACGGAACCTGGGATCCCGATCTTGAGATTTCAGATCTTGTCAATCATGGCTACGACGCAAGCGGAGACCCTTGGGAAGAGCCCTGGGGTGCTGGAACGCCGATGGAAAGCGGCGATTTCTCAAAGACTGAAGTCTTTGTCTCCCACGCGCGGAGTTTTATCAAGGGGTCTTCTTTTGTAAGCTATGTCTCCGCCGCGGAGGCTAATGAAGGAGGTTATTCCCGCAACGAAAGTCTTGACTCAGACGGAAACCCCGACGTATTTGAGGATAACCGCGACTGGGACGTTCCCGTCTCTTACCTGTGCAAGGACCTTGACGGGAAGTACTATTATCAGGAAGATCATAATCACACCCCTTCGGCCGGGTGGAAGGGCCTCAAGGGCGAGGCCTACGCATATGACCTTTCCAGCCACGACATTTACGGCTATCTGATTGTCCCCAAAAACGGAGACCTGGGTACCACTGCCAACAGTTATGTGGTATCGGCCCCCGGCTGGTACCGTTTCCCGGCGGTGTATGGCTGCTCGGTAAAGAATGGTGGCGATAATGAAAATTCCTATAAGGGCAAGGAAGGAGAATACTTGATGGCCGCCTTCCTGGATCATAAAGCGGAGGGCATCACCGGTCCCGAGATTCCGGGCATAGACGACGTGGACGTTCTCTGGGATGATGCCAACCATATGGTCGCCCCCAGCTCTACCGTCAGCTCCCGGGCCGACAGAAAGCCCTTCTACCACAAAGAGCCCTCGGAGCAATATGGCTATATTTATTTCTATGTAGATGACATCGCCCAGGGCAACGCCCTCCTTGTGGCAAAAAGCGGCGGCACTATTGTCTGGAGCTGGCAAATCTGGGCCGTCACCAAGCCGGAGACCTTCCTTAAGACCGTAGGGGTGCAGAGCAATGAAAAGAAACTGGACGGTACGGTCAATCCTTACCAAAGTTTTTACGGCACCAATTATTTCTGGCAGAAGACAGACCTTGGCCAGCACGGAAAAGAATCGGCCAAAGTGGACCCCAGGTACTGTGACGTTGAATTTACCCAGTACTTCCGGGGGAAGGTGGTGAAAAAGGTCGTTGTCCGCTTCCTGCAAAGCGGGGTAGAAGATGACAGGGATGAGCCGATTGTCTATCAGTGGGGGCGCAAGGACCCGTTCCCGAGGGTGGCCTTAATCGACGGCATCGACGGCACTAAAACGGGTATTGCTCTCACTACAGAGAACACTCACAACACTATCAAGAAGCCGAACTACTTTTATGGAGGAGGCGCCTCTAATGTTCCCACAGGTAAGCGTTACGACAACCTTTGGAACACCAATGTGGACAAAGCTCTCACCAATCATAATAGCGACGGTAGTGAAGGGGGCAGTTTGGATAGGGAGGTGGAGAAAACCATTTATGACCCTTCTCCGCCCGGATACCAAGTGGCCAACATGTATGGTTGGTCCGGCATTAATCCGTTTAGTCCCATTAATGAGACAAGGGTTCCCATGGCGAGAGTGGATGAAGTGGCCACCAGTGCCACTACTTCTCCTCCCTGGCACCCGTATTACGAATTTTTTGCCGAATATGACGAGAGTGCCTCATCTAAACGCAATACAGGTGGGGAGACCATACGCTTTTATACTCGGGGCCGCTTAAATTCCGGCACTCTTCAACCTGACAAGTCCACTGAAGCTTTGTCTTGGTTATCTGAGCCTGCCGTTTGGGATAGTGGCAAGATTTTTTATGGAAGAAGCTTGTGGATCGGCAATAGACCTAATAGTAGTAGTGATTGGCAAATGTACCCGGTTGCAGGACAATCAAGCCAACAGAAATGGCAGCGCAACCATGGCATTCCCGTGCGTCCGATGCAGCAGACGCCCGTCAGCAGCCCTTAGCCTGCGCCAGCCCCGAGGACAGCCCAAAGCCCGTTCTCCAGGCTAACGAAGATGTCATCTACGTAGTGCAGGCCGGATTTATTGGAATCTGTGGCGAATGGCATGCCGATTTAAACAAGAATTCTTATTTCTATTTCGATTGGAAGGGGCCTGACAAGGTAAATACAAGTCAGTTTGAAGACTATGCCAGGGTTGTTGACGCCTTGTTGGGCGCTGTCCCCAAAAGCCGGCAGGTAGCCCTTGTCTCATTTCGTGACGCCTAATCACTATATCTGAAAACACCTTTCTCGCGGCTCTTCGACTGGTAGCGTTATTGAGGGGATAAGGAGCCAGCCTCTGAAGGGCAGGTGGGGCGGCAAACGCGTTTGGGGCTGTCAGGCAAGTGGAGATTCTTCGTAAGCATTCGGAGAAGGACAAAGTGAAATTACGCCTGACATCTCAGTGATGCCAGGCGTATAGATTTCTTTTGCGTCTATGCGCTATAATCTGTTAGAAGTACCAGCCGTTGCCGGTCCAGACGTTGTCACCTTCACCTGTTTTATTAGGATCTCCTTCGTCTTCCCACATGATTACCCTCTGTCCGTCGGTAACCAGCAGGCCGGAAGGGTCGATGAAGAGGAAGCGGGTTTCAAACTGCTTCCAGGGGGATACCCTCACGTAGGCCGTCACGCGGTAGTCATCCGTTTTGCGGAAGGGGCGGATGTCCAGGGTCTTGTCCCAGATACCGGTGCCGATACCCTTGAGGTCTTCGCCGATGGTGATCTCATAATTGTGGTTGCGGACTACACCGTATTTGGCGATGGGATACGTAGTTCCCGTGACATCGTCGTTGTTGATGTGCTCGATGGGAATCTTATAGTAAAATTCTCCGCCTAAGAATCCGTCGATGCGAACGGGATTGCCCGAGGCATCCTTGAGGTCCGGATAGGAGGAATCGCTGATTCGCTGAACCGCAACGCGCTCACCTTTGTCGTAACCTTTGCAGTAAGACAGGCTGGTGGCCGATACAAGCTGAAGCTCGCTGTCGTCAATGCCATAAAGAGGCGAGGAAGTGGGATCCGCGTCATTGTTTGTATCCCGACGGAGCGCCTTCAGGAGGCCCTTCTTGGTAAAGAACATTCCCTTGTAGCGGAAGAAGTTGGTTTCGGTGCCGAAATCGTCGTCATCCACTTTGGCGTTGGCGCCGGCCGTGAAAGTTAGTCTGGCCTTAATCAGGACATGGGTGGCGCGGGAATAGAGGGTGGATACGTCACTATCGGTTACCGGGAGGACATTTTCATCAGCTGTATTCTCCAGACAGTAAGTGTAGCCCACATAATAGCCAGAATCTTCCTTCAACTCACGGGTGTCTCCAACTTCAATATCCAGCTCACCGGGCTTTTTGTAGCGGAATTTGTCGTCGGTTAGCGGAGAAGTCACCTGCTGATCCAGATTGATGCCGCTGTTTTCTCCATCCAGATAATTCTTGTCCTTGGCCCAGTAGCTGCGGTACCTGTCCGTGTTGTTCCAGAAGATGGTGTTGTTCTGCCACTTATACGTCCAGGAAGATTCTACATTCTTGAAATAATAGGTGCTCCTGTTGAGGGTGTTCAAGTCCCAGCCCAATATCTCCACCTTGGCGGTGAGGCTGTCCTGGGAGGTAACGATGGGAACCATAAAGCCCTCTTCCATCACCTTCTTGGGCACTTTCAGCGTAACTTTGGCGGCCAGGCGCTCCAGATACACCGGAATGGGCGTATTGAGGGCGTCGGCCTCATTATCCTTCACCTGGCTGGGGTAAATGAGCACGTCGCTGACAACCTTCTTGTTTTTGTCCAGATAGGTGGAGGAACTCATAAAGAAAGGCTTGACGTCTGACAGCGACTTGCTTTCGCTTCCTTCCTTGTAGTTCACCGTCACCGAAGTATTGCTTTGATAGAGCATGGACTCTTGCAATTCTTTGCGGGCTGCATCCAATGAAAGATCCGTAAGGTCTGTATTGGCAGCCACGGAATTCACCGTTACCAGCATCCGGTAGGGCTGGTAGTCCAGCTTGACAGAGAATTTTCCCACTTCGTTGGAAACATTGCCGCTGTCCTTCCAAGTTTGTTCAAAAGTGGTCTGGGTGTGTTTTCCCAGGTATTTTCCGGCTCCGGTGTAGAAATAAAGATCTACCCGGGTTACCAGCTGCTCGGCCACCAGCTGGGTGGTAATGTCGTCCACCGTCGTGGCGGCTTTGGTAAGGGGCGCCTTGGTCTCTTCTTCCTGGGACAAGGTCTGGCCGGCCCCCCTGAGGACAAAGGCCAGGTAAACCGAATTGTCCGTGCAGTATTCCGGCTTATAACTGTCCTTTACGCAAGCCGTAAGGGAAAGCGCAGCCATCAGCGATATGAAGAATCTCTTTCTCATCATTCATTAACTCCTACTGCCAGCCATTCGTAGGAATAGTGACGCACCAGGCTGAAGCGGGTGCCCATAGACACATCGGCATCGTCTTTGTCTTTACGTTCCTGATTGGTTTTGAACCTCAACCAGGAAACCCAGCCTTCGTCTCCGTAGTAGGTATATTCCTTTGAATTGGTTCCGTCGTTCACGGTAATCTTGTTTCTGTCGTAGGTGTAGGTAATCCATTTACCATCCTTCCTTTCCCGCGGCTTCACCTTTACTTCCACCACCAGGGAAGGCTCCTTAAAACGATCCGCCTCAGGCAAAGAAGCCGTATTGTTTATCGCATCCACAACGGATTTAATGCTGATTTCCGGAACATACGCCACAAAAGCCTTGGATTTGGCGCTTTTGGAAGGAATTTCCTTGAAGGTAATATCTCCGGTTTTGAAATCCGTTTCATCGCCATTCTTCACGTAATCCGTGGTAATGTCATCATAAGGATTGGGCCGGGGAAGGGTCAGGGTCAAAAGGTCTGAAGGGAGTCTGTAAAACTTCTCCTTATAAACATTCAACTTGACGCTATTGATGATTACGCTGTCGGCCGCGATCGATTCTTTACCGGTCCCCCTGGCCTTATAGTTATAACGAAGCTGCAGGCGGGCCAAGGCGAATTCCATAGGAACGACATCCGTATCTCGTACAGTGCCGATGCCCGTGTCTTCTTTCTTGGCATAATTCTCCAACTCAGACACAGAAGTAAAGCCACATACTGTCAGAGGTGTTGTCATGCCACTGTAAAACCTGAGCTTGCCGGTACTGCCAAAGTGCTTCCAGCCATACATAGGGACACCTTCTGTGAGATACTTGCCCTGGTCTGACTTAATGGTATGGACAGACCCGGATTCGTCCGCTTTGTCGGACAGGTATTTTACTACATTTTCCAGAGTTGTGCCGGCCGATACGGACACATCTCCAGGCTTAAGCCCATAGTTAGCCAGAATCAGTACGGCTATGGACTCGTAGGGTTTATCCAGTTTGAACTGCACTCTTCCGATGTTGTTGGGAAGGATGTCAGCGTATTCTAAGTTAACCGCTTTTTCAAATTTAGCATCTTTAGGGTCGGAAACACCCTTTGCATCAAAAACAAATACCAAGGCTTCCCTGACAATCTTCTCATGGTCGTAGAAAAGACTGTTATCTACTTCTATGAAATCGTTTGCCGGGTCGTAGAATTCTCCCTTGGTGAGCGTATTATCCTCTCCGAATCCCTTCAAAGAGAGATCCATCGAGACATTTACGGGGCCCTCCGTCACCTGCTGCACCTCCCCGGAGGGTTCCTCCGGATTGGCCTGCCGGCAAGCGGCCAGGACGGAGAGTCCCAGCAGTGCAAGAAGGGCGATATGCAGGCGTTTGGTCATTATTTTAATAGAGGTCAGGGTTCATGAATACAATCTGCCAGCCGTTGATGTACACGCGCGCGGCCACATAATAACCCTCGGGGTCCGGTCCGGGACCCTTCTTGTATTCCAGGAAGATGGCTACGGAATAGTCATCCTGACGGTCCAGGTATTCCTGGTCCGGCATACTTTGCACGTAGTGGGCCTTCACCATCAGGAAGTAGTCGATGAGGGGAATGTCAAAGACGACCTTTCCGTTGGAACGCTGGGTAATGATAAGGCGGGGATTGTTCTCCGTTCGTTTGACCAAACGGCTTACAGAAAATTCCGCGACGGCGGCGGTAAGCACCTCGGTACCGTCGTTGAGGGTGATGCTACCCTGCTTGGTGTTGAAGGGAAGGTAGGTGAGCGGATTGTAGTTGGCAAGGTTGTTGTCCCAGCCCAAAACCGCATTGTTCTCGTAGATGACAAAATCGAACTGTTCGGGGGTGAGGATACCCACGTCGTCCATGCCGTCGGTGATGGCCTGCAGGAGCACGGTGACGCTGTTGGTGTCTTTTACCAGCGGAATCACGATGGTGTTCACGGAGCCCCTGGGAAGGTTCACCAGGTCTGCGTTTTCCACGTAGCCGTAGAAGAGGCTGCCCAGCCACTTGTCGGAAACGGTTTCCTGGGCTTTGGTGCGCACAGTGGTCTTAATCCGGCAAATGAGTTCTTCCTTGGTGGTGACATCGGGGACTACGAAGCAGTCGTTGTCTTCCAGGCCGCACCAGGCCACTACGTCATAGGTTCCGGTCTTGAGGCCGGGGATTTCCAGGGTGTAGTCTTCTCGGGTGAGCGGAACGCCCGACTCGGTAGCCTTGGTTACGAAACGCCCGCTTTTGTCGAAGACGTAGAGGGCCACGGAGTGCACCTCGTTCCGGAAGGCGTCGGCGTACTTTAGGTTGAAGTCGAAGCGGAAGCGCACGGCTACGGCGCAGTCTTCGGAAACTTCCTGATCGTAGATGACTCGGTCGCAGGCGCTGAAGGAAAAGGCTCCCAGCAGCAAGGCCGCCATCCAGGCTATGGTGTTGAATCTTTTCATATCATCTTATCGGGGCCGATATGTCCGGCCGCTCTCTTGGCACCCCGGAGGAGGGTCAGCCCCTCCGGGATGAAAATTACGCGGGATTACTCCGCAAGGTCTGCAGACTGAGAGACAATCTGCCAGCTCAGGATGTTAATCTTGGCGGCGATGTAGAGGGTCTTCTTGCGGTCGCCGGGAACGATGGGCTCGTCCGGATCGTCAATACCGTGACCCAGGGTGTTGATCTTATTAATCTCTACCTGATAGAGGTTGTTACGGACAACGCCGTAGTTACCCTCAAGAAGCACCTTGTTAGGATCGGTACCAGTGTAAGCATTGCCGAAGTGCTCGATTGGAATGGCATAGTACATCAGACCTTTCTCATAACGGTTGGCGGGCTCGATCACGCTGCCAAGGAAAGCCTGTGCAATCTGGGCAGGAGTAGCCGGCAAGCATTTCGGAGTGACAGTGGGGTCAGTGACGTGTGCAGGATTCTCCAGATACAGCGTTACGCCGCTCTTGGGAACGAGGGTCACATAACCGTCGGCATAACCGCTTGCCTGCTCGGCACTGAATGTGGGAATGGTCGGGAATCCGGTGTCGTAGGCGCTGGGCTGGATAGCTCCCTCAAGCTCGATAACCCAATTGTTGTACAGCTGCGGCATCAACTTGGTAGGGTCTACTGAAGAATATATGTTCGTAAGATCCTTATAACTGGCCTCATTGTTCGAGAACATGTTGATGTACTTGGTAGCCTTCTTCACCTCAAAGAGGGTGGTAGGATCCTTGTAGTTGGAAGCGGCGTCGTCCACAAAGTCGAAATCGGACAGTTTATCCGTCATGTCGTCATTCAGGTAGAAGGTGAAGCCGTTGGCATCCAGCGAGCCTACCACGTGTGCGGCATACTCTGCGAAGTTGTTAATCTGACCCAGGTAGGCATACAGGTCTACGAAAGGATCGGTAGCGGAGCCGTGCTTTTTGGCCTGGGCGGTGAGGAGAATCATGGTTCCGGGGATACGAGGGTCGTTCTGTCCCAGTTGGCCGAAGGTGTTTTCGTAGGCGTAACGCTGACGGACATCCTTCTCGTTTGCATCATCCGTAGTTCCATCCTGGTAGTTATCCTTCACCTCATTGGCGCTGTAGTACTTCAGTTCGTTGGGTTCGGTAGTGTCGAACAATTCACGTGCGCTGTGAGGATAGTGATTACGGTTGGTCACCGCAGGATCATTATAATTGGGATCAAGCGCCCAGTTGATACGAGGGAACATATTCGTTCCGGGCTGTACCGTATTGGGAACCTGGGTACCGCTCTCAAGCCAGCCGGCAAAAGGTCCTGTTGCCACAGGGACGGGAATGGTGGTGTCCCACCAGCTCAAGTCTGCTTTCTTGAGGATGTTGCCCTTCTGGTTGACAGCCGTCACACTCCAGGCAATGGGCTTGATGTCGTACTCGGGAACGCCGGCATTCAGCATATCGGGACCAAAATTGGCAGCCTTGACGAAACCATCGGCATCCACGATGCTGGCAAGGTTGGAGATTTCCAGACGGGCGGCCATGCGCTCTACATACACCTCAATGGGGTTTTGCTTGGCAGCCTCACGGGTTTCCTTGATAGCGCCTTCAGGAATATCGGTAACATATTTGATTTCGTATTTGCCGTTTTTGTTCTTACCCATCATAGGAGCAGTGAGCATAACGAAATAAGGTTTCTTCCCAGTCGCATCGGTGTACTCATACCAAAAATCAATTTCAGGTTTGGTGCTTGCATTTCTGACAGCCTCGACCGCATTGCCGGTAAGAGATTCGGCGCTACCGGTCTGGAGAGAGGCCAGCACATCAGCCAGAGGCTTGTTGCGATAGAAATTGGGGTTGCGGGTGTTGATGACGCAAAGCACCTGGTTGGGCATGGTCATCGTGGACTCCATTACCACAACACCATTCTTTTCGGTGGAACCATCGTGAAGAATCTCTTCAATTTCGGTGGTGTTGTCTTCGGGGGTAAAGTCAGTACGGACATCGCCGTAGCCATAGGAGACGTAAGCGCCGTCCTTGTAGAAGAAGAAATAGATGGTGTTGAGCCAGTTCTCAAACTCTTCACCTTTTTGGAAGCTACCGGTTGCACCGGTATTTTCCGCCTTGGTGGCAGGGGGGGTAGAGATGGTAAAGCCCATGTAACTGTGCTTTCCATTTTCCTTGAGATCTTCGACCCCAGGCTCGCGGTTACAGCCCACCAGTGCTGCACCGGCGAGGACTGCAATGAGTAAATACTTGATTTTCATAATACTTGAAAAAGTTATTAAATTAATTGTTAATAATTTCCTTTATATCGTAATCTATCCGGTAGTCTGTTCTGCGGAGGAAGGGCAGGCAATCCTTCAGCAGCGCTTTCCAGTCTTCGGGATAGCGGGATTTTATCATCCACTCCTTTTCGTCCGGCAGGCGATCCCCGTCGATGATCTCCAGGATCCGGTCCTTGTTCGGGAGCGAGGATTCCTCTACGTAGGCGCGCAGGCCTTCCCAGTTTTCGGCCTCGTGCTCGACCTCGATGAGGGCCGGGTCGATGTTGCGGTACTGCGAAGCGATGTAGTCCCTCAGGGAAGCGGTGCGGGCCTTGGCCAGGCGGTCATTGACCTCATGTTTGCCCTCCGGCGAGGCATAGCCCTTGATCCAGATCCTGCGGAGGATCCAGTCCGGATTGTTCACCACATTGTCGATGGTGGTGCGCATGGCGGAAAGCTCGGCCTTGTTGGAATGGTATTCGGGATAAATCTTGACATCGCTCACAGGGAAGTCGATGAAGGCGCGGCCGTTGATGGAACGGGTGCGGCTTTCAATCTCCTTCTCCACCACGACAGTCTTCTCGATATAAACAGTGTCCACGCGGACTTCCACCTCGCGGGGCTCCTCCTGGTACTGGGCCAGGAAACGCTCCTGCTTGGCGCTCTTTTCCTTTCCGCAGCAGCCCAGGGTTTCCCGCACCAGGTAAAGGGCGGCACCGTTCATCCACTCGTCGTAGGAGACGAAGGCATCGTACTGAAGGAATTCAGGGGCCTTTGCCTTGCGGAAGGAGAGTTCTTCGGTCCCGCCGGCATGGGTGCCCAGGCGCTCGTAGTAATACCACTGGTTGCGGCTGTATACGCCCACCGGCTTGAGGGACTGGCTGATGCCGGCGTTACGGAGCTGCGGGGTGAGGACCACCGTCTGGTTGTGGCCGGGAAGGACCTCCTGCAGGCGGATGCTCATCTTGACCCGGAGCTGGTCTCCCGCGCGGGTGAGTTCCACCCCGCGGACCTGCTGTCCCAGGGCGGCGGCGGCAGATGCGGCCAGAATAACGATACTGAGTAAGATTCTTTTCATATCTGCCTATCCGTTAAAATACATATACAATGCTCACGGCCGCCTTGGTGATGGCGGGACGGAGCTTCCTGAGGTCCGTGTCCAGGGGACGGTTGCAGACGTCGCAATCGAAAGAATTGGAGATGGAATAGATGGCTCCGGCGCCAATCTCGAACTCCATGTTCCAATGCTTGCCCAGCGGGAGGGCGTAGCCGTAGGCCAGGCCGCCGCCGAAGGCCCAGCCTTCATAGCGGTATTTGGACAGGAGGGAATAGTCCGTTCCGAAGAGCTTGAAACTATCCGGAATGGACTTGCCGAAAAAGTGGATGTTTCCGAAGTTGAACTGGCCGGCCAGGCCGTGAAGGGCGAAGAAGTGCCCGGCGAAGCGCTGGCAGGTCCAGAGGCGGATCTCCGGCTGTACCATCCAGTGCTTCCACTTCATATTGTTTTTCCACGTCCAGGGATTGAAGTTTCCGGAGATGTCCAGGGTAAGCCTGGGCGCAAGACCCACTTCCACTCCCAGGTTGAAGGTGGCCGTTGCGTCGTACAGCAGGTTGGTCTTTACCCCTGCCACTTGCGCACGTGCGCGGGTGGAGGTGCATAAAGACAGCGCCAAGATTGCCAGGCACAGAATTGACCTTAAATGTTTCATCCTTAGCGAATAATGTTTCTTTTCTTCTTTTTTAGAAAAAAATTGTAATCGTGCAAATATAGTAAAAATATTTTAAATGATTATAAATATTCAAATAAGGATATTTAAGTTAATTTTATCATTATCAATATTTACGTTTTTCAATAACGGGTTTTTAGGGGCTTATATTCTACCAAACGATGATAAAATTCAACCAAATGAATATCAATTTCACCTTTCCTGGCTCAGCAAATAGGCATCCAGCCGCTCCTGAAGGGCTTCCTTGAGGGAAACCACGGACTCAATTCCCAGCGTGGAACGGATTTTGGAACGCTGCGCCGACACGTTGTTTTCCGTTTTTCCAAGGATGCGGCAGATTTCCGTGAGCTTCTTGTCCTGAAGGATGAGCTGGGCAATGGAAATCTGAGAGGGGGTAAGCTCCGGGAAAACCGTCAGCAGCTGCTCCCGGGAACTGTCGTTCTGTGCCTTGACGGCCAACACACCGCCCACGATGTTCTCCCGGACCCGGGCGTCCATGCTGTTGAGCAGGATGCGGGTCTTTTCCGTTTTGTTGGCACTGCCTTTGGAGAGCTGCATGATTTCACGGATATCTTCCACGGTAAGGCCGGTGATGCGCATGAAATCGGTCAGTTCCTCTTTCAGATTAAGGTTTTCGGCCTCCAGAAGCTGCGCACCCCGCATGGCCAGGGTGTCGTAGATAATGACACCGACAAGAACCACCAGGTAGACGGGAAGGAATGTAAGGAGAGCCGGCTCCCGCGAGAGAAACAGGCAGACGAAATAGGTAACGATGGAGATGCCGCTGATAACGGCGGGACAATACTTGAGATCGGCCACGATGGAAATCATGATCAGAAGCAGCGACAGGAAAGATTCCTGAATGAGCAGGGCCGGTATCGCTCCGGTGCTCTGCGTACAAAGGGAAATCATCTGCGAACTGATCTCCACCTGCAGAAGAATGTAGAGGATATTGGACACTGCGCGGATAGAAATCCGATTTCCGAAGTACAGGGCTACAAGAACCAGCGTAAGAACCAGGGAAACCATATCGACAATGACGACAATCCGGGTCCTGGGCTGGTAAATCATGAAGCCAACCGATATAAAAAAGGAGAAGAAAGCCGTGACCAGAAAGAAAACCACACGCTGTCTCCCAAGGGTGGTTGACTCACGGGAAATCAGAAAGGATTTGATGATATTTTTCAAAGCGCTATAGGTCTTTTAATGCCTGCTCCAAGTCTGCAAAAGCGGGGCAGGGATTGTCGTCAAAACACTGTATCACCACACCGCGTCTGTCGCAAATGTAAATGCGCGGAATCCGCGAAGAGGCAAAAAGTTCGTAAACGGCCCGGTCTTCCTGGGCCGAAAACGGGAGGGTGATGCCATGCTCCTTCCACCAGGAACGCACCTCGGAAGCCGCCTGCTCGCGCGAAATAGCCACGAAACGAACCCTCTGCGCATACTGCTCATAAGCTTTCTGGACAAGAGGAAGGGTGTTGCGACAGTCTGAGCAGGAGGTATGGAAGAAGATAATAAGGCAGGGGGATCCGACAAGATTCTCCGAGGAAAGGGAGGAGCCGTCGTCCATTTGCAAATGGAAAGCGGGGATCCGGTCTCCCGGCTGGATTACACCACCTTTCGGCTCTTCACGAACACATCCTGCCAGCAGCAGAAGCAATATGACATACCATTTTTTCATTCAGAATACAAATTTACAACAATTCTTCGAAAGATTCTTCACTTCGTTCAGAATGACAAAGAAATAAAGAAGCCCCGGTGGTCATGGACCATCGGGGCTTCCGAAGAACCGCAGCTACCTACTCTCCCACCTGGTGGGGCAGTACCATCGGCGATG
>CAMVJR010000043.1 GCA_947167855.1 uncultured Bacteroidales bacterium | reverse complement strand
GGACCTTCCAGTTGTCTACGTCAAAGACCACCCTGAGGGCGGGCATCTTCTCAGGGTCCATCTTGGCCCAGCGGGCAGCGTTGGTAAAGAGGGCGATGCTCTCGGAGTGGTTCACCAGGCCCATCACGCTGTCAGGGGTAAAGTCTGCCAGAATGGGGACAATCACGGTTTCGAAGGTATTGACAGCCAGGTAGGCGAAGCCCCACTTGGCGCCATTGTTGGCACAAAGGGCAATCTTGTCACCCTTCTTGAAGCCGGCTTTTTCAAAGACGATGTGGAAACGGGCAATATCCGTTGCCATCTGGGCGTAAGTGAAGGAATCACCGCCGATGGTGTTAAGGGCGGGCTTATCCCAGAATTTACGGGTAGCATCTTGCAGACGCTGAAGGTAATGAGGATACACTTTCTCCATAACTAGGTTTAAGTTTTTGTAAAACATACAAATATAGGAAAAATACCTAACAAAAAAAAGAGACATCCCCGAAGGAATGTCTCTTTAAAGCTTGTGTAAGGTAACTTACTTAACCTCGATGGTAACAACGCGGTTCTTGTAAGCGGGCTTGTTGAAGATGTCAACACCACCGTTAGCCTTGCACTCGATGTTGCTCTCGGGCATGCCAGCCTTCTTGAGGAGGTCAACAACAGCCTTGGCGCGCTTCTCGGAGAGAACCTGGTTGGTCTTAGCGGAACCGGTGGCCTTGTCGGCGTAACCGTTCACCTCAACCTTGGTGTCGGCGGTAGCGATGTTGTTGGTGAAGTACTCGAGGTGAGCTTTCTCACGAGCGGAGAGCTTAGCGGAACCGAGGTCGAAGTAGATGGACACGGGAACACCGGCCTTTACATCAACAGCGGTGAAGGTACCGTTCTCGTAGAGATAGGTCTGACCGTTTACGAGGTTGCGCAGAGGAGCAACTTCCTTCTCGAGGGCAGCGACCTTATCCTTGAGGGCGGCGTTCTCTTTCTCGAGGGCAGCGACCTTATCCTTGAGGGCGTTGTACTGCTCGGTGGTGAAAGGAACAGGGATCACAACAGGAGTGATGGTGCTGTGACGATCGAAGTTGGTCTTGCCAAGGTTGAACTGCAGACCGGCGGTAGCGCTAGGGAATACGATGAACTTGCCAGCGTTGTTGGTGTAGGCAGCGCCCTTGCCGATGAGAGCCATGAGGTCGATGGTGATGTTAACGCGGTTGCTCACGCGGAGAACGTTGAGGAGGCCAGCGCCAGCAGCATACTCGAGGTTGTTCTTAGCACCCTTCTTGAAGGGGTTGCGGCCAGTGCAAACATCGAGAACACCCATGGTAGCATAGGGAACAAAGTTCCAGAAACGGGTCTCTTTGTAACCACCGATGGAGTTGGAGATGTTCCAGAGGAAGTCTGCGTGCACATAGTAGAAGCCGAAGTTCTGCTTGGCAAGCATAGCGGGCTCGCTGAAAGCGATCTTGGCATTGTCCCACAGGCCGTGGAGACCCAGACGCATACCGATAGCGGGAGTCCACCACTTACCGAAGTTGAGGTCGGCGGCGAGGCCGATGTTACCCCAACCCTTAGGAGTACGTACGGAAGGAATGACGGAATTGATACCAGCACCGATACCGATGAAGGTATTGTCGAAGGCCTTGTTGGTCTCGTAAGCACCACGAACGACCTTACCGTTCTCGTCACGATTGTTGTTCTCCTGAGCGGCTGCGCTCACAGAGAAAAGGAGGCTTGCTGCAGCAAAAACTCCAAGAATAGTTTTGATACCTTTCATGATTAAAGTATTAACATAAATAATTAGTTTCCTAATAATGATACCTGCCTTCACGGCAATTATCAACGCAAAATTAGGTATTTTTCCTTCAAAAACAAAATTTCTTGAAAATTTTTTAATAATCTTGAATCATTGTAACTTTGCAAAAACCATTTTTTGTAAGATGAACTTCCGGCTCCAATCCACCTATCAGCCTTCCGGCGACCAGCCGGAAGCCATTGACGCTCTGTGCGAAGCACTGAGCCAAGGTGTTCATAATGTGACACTTCTGGGCGTCACGGGGTCCGGAAAAACGTTCACCATGGCCAATGTCATTCAGCGGCTGCAGCGCCCCGCGCTCATCCTAAGTCACAACAAAACCTTGGCCGCCCAGCTCTATGGAGAATTTAAAGCATTCTTTCCGGACAACGCCGTAGAATACTTCGTTTCTTACTACGATTACTACCAGCCGGAGGCTTATATTCCCTCCACCGACACCTATATTGAGAAGGACCTCAGCATCAACGACAAGATTGACGAACTGCGCGTGAGCGCTGCATCGGCCCTTATGAGCGGCCGAAGGGACGTGATTGTAGTCTCCTCCGTGAGCTGCCTGTACGGCATTGGCAACCCGGATGACTTTCACGACCAGACGGTTACAGTTCGAAAGGGGGAACAGATGTCCATGACCCGTCTGCTCTACAAAATCGTGGATGCACTGTACTACAGGACCGAAACAGATTTTAAGCGAGGCAGTTTCCGCGTGCGCGGAGATACGGTGGACATCTTCCTGGGAGGGGCCGATTACGCTGCCCGCATCGAGTTCTTCGGGGACGAGGTAGACCGCATAGCGCTCATCGACCCGGTGAGCGGAGCCATCTTCGAGGAGATGGACAAGATTGACCTCTACCCCGCCAAGAACTTCGTCACCTCCAAGGAAAAGGGAGCCAAGGCAGTGAGCCAGATACAGGACGACCTCGTCAAACAGGTAGAATACTTCGAGTCCATTGGCAAATTCCTGGAAGCCAAACGCCTGAAGCAGCGCGTGGAATACGACATAGAAATGATCAAGGAGATGGGCTACTGCCCCGGCGTAGAGAACTACTCCCGCTATTTCGACGGCCGAAAGCCCGGCCAGCGGCCCTTCACCCTCCTGGACTATTTCCCGGACGATTTCCTGGTATTCATAGACGAGAGCCACGTCACCCTCCCCCAGATCCGAGCGATGTACGGCGGAGACCACTCCCGCAAGGAGACGCTGGTAGAGTACGGCTTCCGGCTCCCCGCCGCCAGCGACAACCGTCCCCTCACCTTCGACGAATTTGAATCCGTCACGGGCCAGACGGTCTATGTGAGCGCCACCCCGGCCGATTACGAGCTGGAGAAGTCCGAGGGCCTGGTGGTGGAACAGATTGTGCGTCCCACGGGCCTCCTGGACCCGCCCATCGAGGTGCGTCCCACCCAGAACCAGGTAGACGACCTGATGGAGGAAATCCGCCAAAGGGCCGAAAAGGACGAGCGCGTGCTGGTGACCACCCTCACCAAGCGCATGGCCGAAGAACTGGACTCCTACTTCACCAAGGCCGGCGTCCGCTGCCGCTACATCCACTCCGACGTGGACACCGCCGAGCGCGTGGAAATCATCGAAGACTTCAAGAACGGCCTCTTCGACGTCCTGATCGGCGTGAACCTCCTGCGGGAAGGCCTGGACATCCCCACCGTTTCGCTGGTGGCCATCCTGGATGCCGACAAGGAAGGCTTCCTCCGCAGCGGCCGCGCCCTCACCCAGACCGCCGGCCGCGCCGCCCGCAACGTCCACGGCCTGGTGATCATGTATGCCGATTCGGTCACGCCCTCCATGGATGAGACCATCCGCGAAACCGCCCGCCGCCGCGCCAAGCAGCAGGAGTACAACAAGCTCCACGGCATCACGCCCACGCAGGTGCAGGTGCGTTCCAACATCCTGATGAGCGAGCTGGTCCGCTCCGGAGAAGACACCACCCACGTGAGCGGCTTCCTGAATCCGGTCCTCCAGAATTCCGTCACCGGCCATGTGAGTGCCAAAGACTCCGTCTCCCATCCCGAATACGTTCCGTCGGCTTCCGAGCTGGGCAAGGGAGATGTCTCCGTGGGTCTGGGCCACGATGCCCGCCGCGAAGGCACATCGGCCTATGTGGATGGCTACATTGCCGCCGACCTGGCAGCCGTCCTCCAGGATCCCGTGATCCGCTCCATGTCCCGCGACCAGGTGGAAAAGGCCGCGGCCGAAGCCAAGCGCAAGATGCAGAAAGCGGCCGCCGATCTGGATTTCACGGCAGCCGCCAAATATCGCGACGAAATGTGGGTATTAGAACAATACCTTAAAGTCTGGCAACCTTAAGGACGTGCTTGGCCGTCCTTAACTGGGACAGGACCTTGTCCAGTTCCAGGTTAGAGGGCACGGAGATTCTCATGGAAATCTCGGAGGTGCCGTTGCGCTGGTTTTCGTTGACGTTGAAACTGCGGATGGAGGCCTTGAACTGATTCACAATCTCCATAATCCGGCTCAGGATGGAGGATTCCTGGTCGGCAATAATCTTCAGATCTACCTGGAAACTGCTGGAAGAGGGACTCTCGGCCCACTTTACCTTCTGGATACGGTAGGGATACATCTCCAGCAGGCGGGCTGCATTGGGGCAGGTGATGCGGTGGATCTTGATGCCGTCCTCGCGGGTCACAAAGCCAAACACATCGTCTCCAAACACTGGATTGCAGCACTTGGCCATCTTGTAGTCGATTCCCTTGACATTCTTGGCATTCAGGACCAGGATATCGTCCTTGGACTCGTAGTGACGGGCGCTCTTGGCACTGGCCTGCGCCGCTTCTGCGGCTTCCACCGAGGCGGCGTGGCGCTCGGCTTCTCCCAGGATGTAATCCTTGATCACATTCACGTCCAGGGTTCCTTCGCCAATGGCGGCGTAGAAACCCGTGAGGGACGGATAGTTGTTCTTCTTGCGGAATTCCGTGTTCATCTCGTCGGGGAATTCCAGCTTCCAGTTCTTGAGGCGGCGCTCCAGGAGCTCCTTGCCATCTACGGCACGGTTCTGCTCCTGCACCTGCAGGGCCTGCTTCACTTTGGAGCGGGCCTTGGAAGTAACCACCCAGTTCATCCAGTCCGGCGTGGGACGCTGGTTCTTGGCGGTAAGAATTTCCACCACGTCTCCGGTCTGGAGTTTCTCGCGAATGGAAACTGCCTTTCCATTGACCCGGGCCCCTACGCAGTGGGCGCCAATGTTGGTGTGAATGCCAAAGGCAAAGTCCAGCACGGTGGAATCGGCCTGGAGGATGCGAAGTTCTCCGGTGGGGGTGAAGACAAAGATTTCCTTGGACGGGGGCTGCGGAAGATCTTCCGTGTTCTCGTCGGGGTGCTCCAGGGCGTAGCGCACGGAGGTGAGCCAGCGGGACAGCGTTTCTTCCCGCTTGATGCCCTTGTAGGCCCAGTGGGAGGCAAAGCCGTTTTCTGCCACGTCGTCCATGCGTTTGGTGCGGATCTGCACCTCCACATAGGCTCCCTCCCGGTTCTTGACGGTGATATGCAGGCTCTCGTAGCCATTGGGCTTGGGGTTGGTGACCCAGTCCCTCAGGCGCTTGGTATCGGCCTCATATTCTTCCGTCACAAAGGAGTATACCAGCCAGCAGAGGTCCTTCTCCAGCTTGTGGTCTTCTCCGTCGCAGTCTATGATAAAGCGGATGGCAAAGACATCGAACACACCCTCAAACGGTACTTTCTGCTTGACCATCTTCTGCCAGATGGAGTACGCCGCCTTGGTGCGCATCTTCAGCTTGTACTGGACACCCGCATCGGAAAGTTTCTTCTTGAGCGGTTCTATGAACTCCGCCATCAGTTTCTCGCGGTCCTTCTCCCCTGCCTTGAGCTTGTTGGTGATGAGGCGGTACTGTTCCGGCTCGGAATACTTGAGATAGATATCCTCCATCTCCCGCTTCATATTGTACAGGCCCAGCTGGTGCGCCAGCGGGATGTACAGCAGCAGCGTTTCCAGGATCTTCTGGTCGCGGCCGGTCTTGGGGAACATCTTGAGGCTCCGCATCACTTCCAGGCGGTCGGCCAGTTTGAGCACCGTCACGCGCGGATCGCGGGAATACTGGATGATGAGTTTCTTGTAGTTCTCGGCCTCCAGGCGGGTATCCTTGGGCTTGATGGTGGAGATGTGATTGAGGCCTTCCACCATGGTGCAGATGTTCTCGTCCCACTCTTTGCGCAGCACTTCCATCCCGGCCATCCGGCTGGCCTCGTGCAGGTACACGGCGGCCACGCACTCGGCGGGAAGACCAATCTCGTAGGCCACAATGCGGGCTACGGCGTCAGGATGGCCGATGAAGGGCGTCCCGTCGTGGCGGGTCAGGTCTTTCAGGGCGTCCACGGCCAGGGTCCGGGCCTTCTCGATGAGGGCCTGGCCTTCGGGAGTATACTGCTCAAACGTCATCATTGGGCGGCTTTTTGTCTTTCGTTCAGCGCCTTTTGGAAAGCGCGGGCATTGATCAGGTGCTCGGTATAGGTAACCGCAAAGCGGTGGCTTCCGTTGAAGGAAGGGTCTGCGCAGAAATAAATGTAGCGGTGGCTCTCCGGATGGATGGCGGCTTCCAGGCAGCTCTTGGGCGGGCAGGAAATGGGCCCCGGAGGCAGGCCGGCATACATATAAGTATTATAGGGATTATCCACCAGCAGCATCCAGCGGAGGATACGGTTGGGCTCGTAGTTGAAACAGTAGGCCACGGTAGGATCGGCCTGCAGTTTCATACCCTCGTGGAGGCGGTTCAGGTACACGCCGGCAATGGTGGGCTGCTCGGGGACATAACGCGTTTCCCCGTCCACGATGGAAGCCAGGGTGGAAGCCTCCTCGGGCGTAAGGCCCTGGGCCTTGGCAGCCTCCACACGCTCCGGAGTCCACCAGGCGTCCCGCTCCTTGAAGAGCCGGGCAAAGATATCCTTCACCGGAGCCGTCCAGGTCATCTGGTAGGTATCCGGGATAATGCGGGTAAAGAGTAGGGCAGGATCCAGGCCGATGGAATCAGCGCAGTAGGCAAAGTCCGCCACGGCGGCCGAATCCACCATCATCTGGGCGCCAATCTTGCGGGCCAGGATACCGGGGGTGCGGATGGAGCCGGACAGCGTCAGGTTGACGGGGGTCTGCCATCCCAGATGCAGCATACGGGTAACGTAGATGCTGGTGCAGGTAGAATCGATGACATAGTGCCCGGGCTGGATGCTTTTCACATCCTGGAACACGCGCATCAGGCTGGAGGGCTTCTTCACAATGTCGCTGGCCAGGATGACGTCACAGACTTCACTGGCTTCCATACCAGGGTATACGTAAAGGTCCATTTTCCCGGTAAAGTTGGGAACCTTGCGGTCGTAATACATCTGATAGGCGAAGTAGCCCCCAATGATGACGGCGGCTATCAGGACCCCTCTAAGGAATCTCCATAGGATCGTTTTCGCTTCCATAGCACTATCTCAGTTTAATCTCGTCCCCTTCCGTGAGGAACGGAGCCTTTTTCCAGCCGTTCAGTTTGAGGATGGATTTCTCCTTCACGGCAAAGCGTTGGCAGATGGCGTGGAAGTTTTCCCCGTCCTCTTCTACAATATACTTGTCCAGACCGGGCTGGGTATGCGTTTTCTTGAAGGACAGATACACCACCGTTCCGGGCAGAAGCGGCTGGTCTTTCTTAAGGTCGTTGAAACCCAGGATCTCCCTGTGGAACAGATGATAGTACTTGGCTATGGACTTGTAAGTCTCCCCTTCCAGGGAATACACAAAGGGAACCCCGTTCTTGGAGAAAAGTTCCCTGGTGAGCGGGAAGTGGAATTCCTCATTGGACATAGCCACCACGGGGGCCTCTATCCGGTGGGGGGAAAGGGGCACTTCCACTTCTTCGGCCTTTTGCAGCACGTCAAAGCGGGAGAGGTTGTAGTCCTCTATGTATTTGATGAGTTTAGCCGGGTAGTTGGGGTCCGTGGCATAGCCGGCTTTCTTGAGGCCGTAGGCCCAGCCCTTGTAGTCCGTCCGTTCCAGATCAAAGAGGAACTTGTAACGGTCCCTGTAGCGGAGGAAGTCCGAATGGTCTTTGTAACTGTCCGCTACGCTCGGGTACACGCGGAAGCACTCGTTGCGGGCGTCGTCGTCCTGGCGCATACTCTTTCCCTCCCAGCCCTTGTGGCACTTGATGCCAAAGTGGTTGTTGCCCTTGGTGGCCAGTTTGGAAAGGCCGTTGCCGGACTCCAACATACCCTGCGCCAAGGTGATGCTGGCCGGAACGCCGCTACGGATCATCTCCTGCACGGCCATATCGGCATACTTCTTCACATACCGCTCCTGGGGCGTATCGTCCTTGGCCGCCATGCACACGAGGCCCAGCAGCAAAAAAAGCGCTATGAGGATTCTCTTCATAGCGCTAAGTTACAAAAAATATTAAAAACTTATCCGATAATTGAGGCTGGGCATGATGGGAAGCAGGGAAATCTGCTTCCATTCCCGCGTATCCGGGTCATAGGTAACCGTAAAGGGGTTATGCCGGTTCAACAAATTATAGATGCCCACGTTCAAGGTAGAAGTATGGGAAGGCCGGACCCACTTGAAAAAGGCTCCGATATCCCAACGGACATAATTGGGCATCCTGTAATTATGGGTCGTCGTGAACCAATCGACCTCAACGGGAGTATCATCCATCAAAAGATAGCCATAGTAGCTTCCCGCCGCTACGGTTTCCCAATGCCCCGACTGAAAGGTGAAGGAAGTATTAAATCCTATTTCCCGGTTCTCCATTTTGACAAGGGTATAAGAAGCATTGACGTTCAGGATATGCGTACGGTCAAACTTGGCCGGGAAAGCCTTCCCTTCATTCATCTTCGGAAATGTCCGGTCTGTCTTGGAAAGGGTGTAGGCCAAACGGGCCGATAGCCTTTCACCCCCCAACTCGTACAAGAATTCAAGCCCGCGTGACGTTCCTTCACCTACGTCAATATTCTGTTTCCAGCCAGCCATGGCCGAACTGAAAAGCTGTGTGGCATCCGTAAAATAGACCAGGTTATCCATCTTTTTGTCATAACCGCCAACAGATAGCCGGTGCTTCCCAAACGAAAAAAGCAATCCTATATAAAACTGACGGGATTTCTCCGGAAGGCACTGCAAATCAGATGGAATAATCATATCGAGTGACCAACCAAGAGGGACGCCCTCCAAGGTATGATAGTACTGGGTAAGCCAGTCGGCCGTTGCTTCCAGACCCAGCCACTTCACGGGATACCACCGGGCCAACAAACTTGCTTCGGGGTCAAAACGGGTACGCCACATGCCGTCCCTTTCCGCATCGGCACTATACAGATTGGCTCTTCCAGCAGCCCTCAGTTCCAACACGCCCTCATTCATATAGGAGATTTGCGCATGCGCCGTTTGAATAGTGCTGAGAAAAACATCTCCCGACTCAGGGCTTTCCTGGGGCATCAGGAGGCCACCGGTAATACGCATGGAAGAGCCAGGGTTAAAGCGGGTCAGACGAGACTTCAGACCAGCTTGAATCGTTCCATATCGGCCCAGAGGACGGGACGCCATTCCCTGAAAAGTGCCCTCATTAATCCCGCTCCCAATGGCCAGGTTATTATAAGTATCCCCTAATGTCTTAATCTGGCCTTGCCGGGAAGTATAGCGGTTATAGGATAAAGACGTGTTGAACGACCACTGACGCCACTGCGCCGTATGGTTCACAAGGGCCACCAAATTATCCCAGCGCATATGCTCGTCGGAATCCGTACCATACAGATACCGGTAAGTATCGAGGCTCCGGAATACCGAGAAGGAAAGCTGCTGGTCGGGTGTCATTCTCCAAACCGCTTTTGCATACAGGTCATACACAAGGGCAGAAACATCGCTGATGGCCTGCGCGCCCGAGGGCAGAAGTCCCTTGAACAGGGCGTATTCGGCGCCGATGGGAGAAACCCGGAGAGAGGCCATAATCGCCAGGCGGTCCTTCACTACAGGCACCGAGACACTGCCTCCCAGAAGGAAGTTGGACACCGAAGCGTTCCCCTTCAATGCCTGAAAGTCCGGGATGGCCGATGTAAGCTTGATATGCGAAGCCGTTAGGTTTCCCTCCTCTGAGGTGAATCCGCCCACCTGGAACCGGGTTTCGGAAACCATGTCCGGGGAATACACCGAAGTGAAGCCCAGCAGATGGCTGCTGCCATACAGGGGAACTCCATCCAACGTAATAAGGTTTGACCCTATATTACCTCCTCTCACATAAATGGCGGAAGAGCCTTCCGCCCCAGTGGAAACGCCGGGCAGAGTCTGGATGAACTTGATGGCATCGGCCTCACCTGTAGCAGAGATCATGGAAGAGAGGACCTTGGCGCCAATAACACGGGTCCCCGTTTCACGGGCCCCGCTCCAGTCTGCCACCAAACGGGAGGCGGGAATGGAATCCTGCAATTCAGTCAGGTTCTGGGCAGGGAGGGTAAGACTCCATCCCGTCAATGCAACTATTATGTGCAAATAAGCAATTCGTTTCATAAAGCTTACTCGGCACTATAAATATCATACAACGATTCTCTATATCCCCACATCGCACCGTTAATACTGATTTTTCGTATTTCCGCCCCGAAGATTCCAACTCCATTAATGACATTGGAAAAAACATTCTCCGTATTATAGAGCATAGACAAATTATCCTTATTCAGCTCCCTTACATACAAATCCCGCAAATAGCGGTCCAACTCATCGGAAACACTGATGAATTCGTATCGGAGTTCATAAGGAATAATGGGCCTCAAATTGTATGGGTGGACGGGACTGGTCCGCGACTCATTATTCTCGGCAAAATTGGTCGAGAGAAGGAAGCTGATTTTCGAATAATGGACAGTGGCAGGATCAGACGTGTCCTGCCCGTTGTTGAACCCGATAGGCTGGTTAATGTGAACAAACTCCCGGCACATGGGCAAATCCGGCATATAGTCCAGCATCCAGTTCAAAGCCCTGCGGTAGTACTGGTTGAATTGGGAGAGTGACTCTTCCTGAAAGCACGGCAATTCCTTCAAGGAAATACCGGACGCATTAAACAAATCCACGCCCGGATGGTCAGTGGTAATGAACTCGTTATGCGACATGTATTCCGGCATCCAGTAATAGAATGACCACTGGTTCCGCGCATATATCCAGAGATTACAGGCTCCTTGATATGCAGATCCATAAGTATCCGGGTGAGAGGGTGATCGGTTCAACAGACGCAGTTCATAAGAAAAAGAGAAAGTATACGACGGAGGGTTCTCCCGGTCAATTTCATCCGGAAACTGGTGATGCCAGAAGCAGAACAAATCCACATTGTCGGGCATACTGGTTTCCGCCGTTATCTGCTCCCCGTCGGCCAGTTGAATGACCAGACGATACTTGTTCCCAAATTGGGGATGGTAGTCCAACTTCCATTCAGATCCGTCATACTCGAATTCCGCAACTTTCTCATCAAAACTAAATAGCGAAACTTCAGCTTCCGTCACCGGGACATACTCCTGCTTGGTTTTCCCTTTGGCATAATACAACTCAAGATATTGTGTATCCGCGTCCTTCAAGACACAGTAAACGGCCACTGGCAGGTCCTCATGTGTGTCCATGACAATGGGCTCCACACACGAACCAGCCAGTAGGAGAATTAAACTCAACAGAAACGGCTGGGAACTAATACGCATTATTCTGCTCGATTATTGTCGTCAATTCTCCTAACGGATTGTTGAAAGACACCCAAACATATTCATACGCCGGATCAGTTCCTGGATTCATTTCATATGGTGCAAAGAAATAACCCTGTTGCGTTATGGTAAGGTTAGGGTCATCTGTCCCCCATGAATAGTTTGTAATCCCGGGGATATTCTCCCAAAGCATAAACTCGCCCGCGTATGCAGATATCAGATGGGAATTGGAATGATTCCCTGGCACCCATAGACTGACATTCTTGGAATCCATATAAACGGCTCCTGAATAGGTACTTGTCATTTTTAGTACGGCGCCGGCATAGGGCAAGGAAGAATATGTATTGGATATTGACTTCGTAGACCCTGTACCTATTGAAGTATTCGTCAACCCAAGAGAAACAGACCACGAGGCAGTTGCTCCAGAAGGAAGCTCTGATAAAGAATAAGTGTTCGAATATGATGACGTTATATTATCACCACCTTGAATTATGGGAACATAGGAATAATTGCCGTTTAAATCGTAATGAGCGCCAAACAGTGACGGCGTCGATGAGTATTGAGGCGTTTCAGATAATAATACTCTATATGTATCATTCTTCCATGCATAGTTGAAGGCTTCTTCAAAAGAGACATAACCATCAGTATTATTATCTGCGTTCACCACTGCATTATTAGCCTCATTGTGGCCCGCCATCGCATTCGTCCAGTGATATACAAACTCGTCATAACTATCATACGATGGCGCATAAGATGATTCATACTCTCCACAAGCAGTGGTAACCGTCCGATTATTCCCAGATAAAGCAGAAACAAAACCGCCACTATTGCACTGGCCTAACACGAAATGTAACCTGGCTCCAGTATTAATAGCATTTGCCCAAGTCGCTAATGTTGAAGGATACAAGCGTTCCGTATTCCATAAACATATGTATGAGGAAGAACCATCATGTCCACCATGATCAATCACATAAACAAAAACGTTGTCTCCTGATTGAACATTATTGGCCAAATAAGAAAAAACTACGCCTAAATTGTATAAAGATGCCGAATACTGAACATCATCCACACCATCATTGTCCAAATCAAGGGAAGAATTACCAAAGTGAACTCCGTCCGTACAATGATCATCTTGTGGATTAACCCCATCAGAAATCAAAGGAAAAATATGACTTTTTATAAAACCGTAGTCATTTCGGAGTACTTGATAAATCCATGAACAATCGTTCCAGTACCTTATAGCGTTATTATATTTATCAACGCCCCCGTTAATAATAACAGCCCAATCATTGGTTGACGAGTTCATTGACTTGGTAGAAGCTCTCCCCGGAATAGCCTTAGTCTCCGATTTGCTCCTTACAATACTATTCTTAATCAATAGCACTTTCGATTCTCGTTTATCAATCCACTCTGAATCAGTAAACGGTTCACAAGAAGTATTTACTATCTCTATCAAGCCCGTCTTTACGTCAACGAAATACCATCGATAATGAATTCCACCATTCTGTCCGGGGTTCGTATCGGCAAAGATAAGCCACGCTTCAAAATCCGGACTCACTTCATACTCTTTCCCCATATCACCCATAACAATCTTGATTTGCAAATTTGCCGGCACTGGGTCTTTCCAAGCCCAAACTAAATCGAACTGATCCCAATCCTTCTTTGTCTTTTCAATAGCCTCTTCAAGAGTAAGGGGCCCGCCGGACAAATTGGTTTTGTCACAAGACACCAAGGCAAGGGCAAACGGGATAAAAACAAGAAGTGATAGTAAGTAACGTTTCATGGCGATTAGTTTTTGGTGGGAGAAAGTTACTCACTATTTGTTAAAAAAACAAATACTATATATCGAAGGTGTCGCCGTCGGAAGTGGCGTAAGTTTCCGGGAAAACGGTGCGGCATTCGGCCTGATAGTGAGACACTTCTATGCTGCGGGAAGAATAATGGCCG
>CAMVJR010000042.1 GCA_947167855.1 uncultured Bacteroidales bacterium | reverse complement strand
TGCGGTGCCAGCTGCTGCAAGCTCATCGACAACTCCGAGGTGGGTATCAAGTTCAAGAAATTCTCCCTCACGGAGCAGGGCAAGCTCATCACCCAGCCCGTCAACGGTCTGGTGTTCATTAATCCCTTCACCACGGATATCTTCACCTACCCCGTCTACGTACAGCGTGTAGACTATCCCGCCTTCACCGTTACCACCAAGGATGCCGCCACCTTCAGCATGGACCCCACCCTGGCCTACATGGTGAACCGCGACAAGGCCACGGAAATCTTTACCAAATACCGCAAGCCCCTGGCCGATATCGAGGCCGGTTATATGCGCACCTGCATCTACGACGCCTACCGCATCACCGCCAACAACTACACCTCCGACGAACTCATGGCCAGCCGCGCCAAGTTTGAAGCCGAAGTCCGGGCCATGCTGGACACCTCGCTGGGAGAAGAAGGCTTTGTGGTGCAGGAGTTCACCTCCCAGATTACCCCTCCGGAGAGCCTCCGTCAGATGATTGACGCCAAGAACGCCGCCATCCAGAGCGCCCTCCGCGCCGAGAACCAGGTAAAAGAGGCCGAGGCCAACGCCAAGATCGAGATTGCCAAGGCCGAAGGTGAAGCCCAGGCCCTCAAGATCAAGGCCGACGGCGAAGCCTACTACAACCGCACGGTGGCCGCGTCCCTGAACGCCCTCCTGGTGCAGCAGGACGCCATCCAGAAATGGGACGGCAAGCTCCCCGAATACAACGGCGGCGGCGCCCTTCCCTTTATTAATATAAAGTAATCAGTTTACCGACAGGAGGAAGGGGTGGGCTACTTGACAGCCAGCACTTTTGGCGTTTTTTGCTGGCTGCCACGTCACGCAAAACGCCGCGGCAAGCGTTTTTGGGCAAAAGTGCTTGCTGCGGCGTAGAGTATAATCACCGGGACCCGGGGGCGGCTTAGTCTACCATGCTGCCGTCGGCGGGGTCCAGGTGATGCCAGGAGCCGTCTTCCAGCTGGATGTACAGGCTGGGCTCTCCCTTGAACTCCCAATCTTTCAGGTCGTTGTACAGGCGTTCTCCTTCTAAGTTAAAGATGGAATAACCTTCTTTGTCTTTGGGGTGAAATGCTCCAAGTATGAGTTTATGGCCGGGGATAACCCTAAAAATAGTGTAACGGGCTTCCCAGAGGTAGGCCACATCAAGCGCATCGCCCGAGACCACTACAGGGACAAGTTTATCATCTTCTATTCTGAATACGCCGGCTCCCCGGATGAGCCATTTTTGTTTGGGATTCTCCACTCCCTTGTCATATCGGTAGCCGTTCCCCACAACCACCAGTCCCTGCGCCTCCGGGACATAGTCCTCTCCTTGGATAAAATCCACGTCGGTATTGGGAAGGAAGACCAGCGAACCTTCTTTGTTCTTGAGCTTGGGAGCGGTAACCCAGACGCCGGTGGCGTTGTCCCAGATAGCCGACACAACGGCCTCACTGGTCCATTTGTCTTTGGTCAGTTTGATTTCATAATTGCCATACTTCTTCCCCAGGTTATCGTTCTTCTGGGCAAACATGGGGGCCGATACGAGCAGGGTCAGCGCTAGAATAGCTAAACGTTTCATAATCAATAAAAATCTGAGTATTTAACAATGGGTCCGGTATAGCCTTCCAGGCCCGGGTTTACGTAATGATAGGTTTTGCCGCCCGGCAGGGTGATGTCCATTTCCCCGATTTGCGCAAAGTGCTGATAGATAAACAGCGTTGCCGTCTGCAGCAGGTCTTTGGTCCGGACCGATGCAAGCGCTTCACGGAAAGCCGGGCCTTCCTCAATGGGTACGGGTAAATAATAGATGGGGATGGGCGAGAGATTGCTGGTGAAAGGGAAAGCCCCTTTGTCGGCATCGTACGCGTGCCAGTTGATAGTCATTCCACTTCCGGACTCGGCTGCCTTTTTGATTTGCTCCCGCAGGAAGGCCTTCGGAAAGCCTTCCATCTTTTTATCGGCATAAGCCGCATTGGCTGTGGGATCGGCCTGACGCGCCTCGAACTGGGCCTGTGTCTCAAACTCGTCCTTTTTGCTCAGGTACTCTTTGCGTTTGGCCAGGGATAGGAAAACGTAGTCGGTCGTATTCAGCGAGTTCAGGTATAAATACATCTGGCTGCGTTCCAGGATAAGCGGTTCCAGGATGTAACGTCCGTCTGTCCAGTGACAGGCACCCCAGCAGCCATCCTTTTTCACAAAGAACAACTTTTTACCCACATACTCGCTGCCCAGCGGGCCAAAATTCAGTAAATCTGGGTCGTTGTCCACAATCTGGATGCTCTCAAACGCGGGCTCCAGTACCGTCTTCCCCTGAGAGGAGGCAAAGCCATACAAGCCGTTTTGTTCGAATACGTAACCGTCCTTGGTGAAGGTGATGTCGTCATAGATTGCCGGGGTTTTGGTGCCGTCGTCCAGAAGAACGAAGTACTTGTCTTCTCCTTTCCGCCGGGCCGATACGCCATATTCATCCACATGCATGCTCTCATGCTCGAACGGGAGGATGACTTCGCCCTTGGTGTTAACCAGGCCGCATTTCCCTTCACCCATCAGGGCCCAGGCCCATTTTTTCTTGCCGATGACCGTGCCTACATCTTTGTATTTCACGGGAATGAGTTCCTTGCCATCGTCGTCGATAATGCCCGCAAGACCATTTTTCCAAACGCAGTTTTGCGTGCCGTAGAACTGAATGCTGTCAAACTGAATTGCGGACAATGGCTTCAGCATAATGGGATGCTTCTTGATTTCCTTTGGGTCTGCCCGGGCCACCTTGTATAGGCTCCAGACATTGTCTTTCTGCAGCATGATTTTATCGGACTTGAAGGAAAACTCCACATCCGATGCCGTGAAAGGGGAGATGACCGTTGCGTGTCCTTTGTAGCACATGTTACCCAGGCCAAACTCATAGACCACCCATTCGGGCTGTTCAACGCCCTTCTTGGTCGCTTTCTTTAGGGTAATGGCGTAGGTCTTGCTCATGTGTTCGCCCATATAGATTTGATCGAACACGGGCTGCAGAATCCAGAAACCGGACGTGGGCTGGGGGTCGCGCTTGTGGTTGAAGACATAGGCGTTGTGCCAGATGCCCTTCTTGCCGGACTTGGGGTCCGTCAGAACCACGCAGGTGTGGTCGTCGTCGCTGTAATACTCTGTCTTGAAGGATATTTGGCCGCCAAAGGATTCGTTCCGGTAGTAGTTGTTATCTCCGTGGCTATGGTCCATAGCGTTGGTAATGAGACTGGAGATAGCGCTTCCCAGAACGGCGGCGCCGGCTCCTATGGCTGCACCTGTCACCGATGAGGAAATGGACGAGGAGGAGCTGCTGCTGCCTGAGCCCTGGCTTCTGTAATACGGGCACCAGTTCTCGTGCTGCCAAGGGTAGGTGATATTGCCCATTGTGATGCCACAGTGCGGACAATGCTTTTGGGCCTGGCGGGGGTTGGTGGTAGGGTTCACAACCGCCTCTCCCTTACCAAGCCCGGCCTGAGCAAAAACGCTTACGGTGGTTAGCAGAGCGAGAAGAGAGAGAAGAATCTTTTTCATAGGTTTCAGTGTTTGGCACAAAGGTAAGCCTTTGGAAAAACTCTTTTGTGGCGGAATCCGCCACAGAACGCCGATTTACAAGGTTTTTTCGGGAGGAAGCCTTATCTTTGTAAAGGTATGACATGCCTTGCCTTTATCGTATCTCTGCTGCTTGCAGTGCCGCGTTTTCTGAACTACAGCGCGGCGGACGGGCTGCCGTCCAATACGGTTTATGCCATTACACAAGATGCCGATGGTGCCCTGTGGATAGGCACCCGGAACGGCCTGGCCCGCTACGACGGCGTGCGCTTCCAAAGCTGGAAGAAGTATGGCCGGGTAAATGCACTTACAGTGGATAAGACAGGCCGATTGTGGGTAGGGAGCACGCAGGGGCTCCGGGTAAGAGATGATGGAATTTCCGGCAACATCCGCGCGCTGCACACGGACGCAGAGGGCTATGTTTGGGCCACCGTGGGCGATACGCTGCTGCTGAAACTATCCTACAAGGACGGCATCCGGGAGGAGGCCCGCTGCCCCTATGAGAAGCGGGACTCGGAGGGCGACTACCCATACTTCCAAATCTATGAGGCACGGGACGGCAAGCTGTGGATAGCGGGCCGCCTGGTCCAAAACCAGTACGTCTCAGACCTTCAAAACCCGCACGTCAGCCTCCCCGACTGGAAAGGCGTCTTTTGCTACGGTAGTTATGCCGAAAGCGGCGGAAAACTCTACGCCTTTGATGATCACACTTCCCTCCTCTATGCTTTCGAAGAGTACCGGCCCGTTTCCCTGGGCCGCCTCCCCATTGCACACGCGCGGCTGTTGACCACCCGCAGCGGTCAGCTCTGGGCGGCAGGCTCCTACGGCGTGGGGCCGGTCAATACGGAAAATCCGGAAGAAACGCCCGTCTATAAAACGTCCTCCACGGAGCTCTACTGCCTCTTTGAGGACCGCCAGGGCAACCTCTGGGTGGGCGGAGACAACGGCCTCTCGGTCCTCTGTCCTGCCCTGCAGCAGGTGCGAACATTATCGTCGGCCAACATCACAGCCCTCCTGGAAGACCATACCGGAAAAATATGGATGGGTCGGGCCGAAGACCGCGTCTCCAGCCTCTACGAAGACCGGGAAGGCACCGTGTATGTGGGCCTGTGGAACAACACCGGTTGGGAGGTCTGGAAGGACGGCCGCAAAGCATACAAGGACCGCCTTACCGGCTCGCTCCCCAAGCAGCAGATCGAGGCCCGCTCCCTGGACGGCGCCAACTGGATTGCGGATTTCCTGGAAGATAGCCGGGGCCGATTCTGGGTGGTCACCTGGGAAGGTGTTGGTCTCAATGAATGGGATCGCAACGCCCGAAGAAGCCTTCCACCCCGCTGGCTCAGCCCCTTGCGGTATCCCTCCCCGCAGGCGGATACCAACATTTACCTGAGTTCCCGCCTGGGCAGCCGCCTCATCGAAGATGCCAAGGGAAACCTGGTCTATGCCACCACGCAGGCCGGAATCAATGTTATAGACAAGGATACAGGACTGGTAACCAAATACTACCGGGGGAATTCCTCCATCCCGGACGATTATGTCACGGACCTCTGCCTTGCCCCGGACAGCAGTGTCTGGGCAGCCACCCGCAGCGGGCTGTGGAGCCTCTCCGGCGCGCATTTCCTGGACGGTATGCTGGTGCAGTCGGTGGAGGCCGATGCGAAAGGCCGCCTCTGGGCGGGCACGGAAGACGGCTTGTATTTCATTGACACCGACGGCAGCGTAGGCCGGGTCCCCGAAGAACTGGGATTTCCCTCGAACATCTATGGCGAGCATGTCTCCTGCCGCTTAAGGGATGGTTCTCTGGCCTTTGGCGGTTCCGTCGGCGCAGTGGCCTTCCATCCGGACAGTTTGCTGGCCCTATCGGCACAAGGAAACCTGCCGCTGGAAAAGTGGGTTCGCCACCGCTACCGCCTCAACGGCGGCGAGTGGACCGACAGGCTCTTTACGGGATTGCCGGACAATATGCGGGCCGGTCGGTATACTCTGGAAGAGCAGGCCTCCGACCTCTTTGGCCGTTGGGGTTGTGGAGGAACCTCTGTCCGGATCCTCCGCGTGCCCCCGCCCCTTTGGCTCCGCTGGCCCTTTCTGCTGCTGTACATGCTGCTTGTTGGTGCCATCCTGTGGACGTTTGTCCGCCTTCGTGAACGTCGTCTGCTTGTGGCCGAGCTGGACAAGCGCAACCGTTTCTTCTCCATCATCTCGCACGACCTCAGAAATCCAGTCATTGGCAACAGAATGCTCGTCAGGGAGTTGCTTCGGCAGGCCGACCATCTTACACCGGAGCAGCTTAAAGAGGGCCTCCAGGCGCTCTCAGAGTCGGCCGACAAGGCCTCTTCGCTTCTGGAAAACCTGCTACTTTGGTCCCTGGACCAGAAAGGGATGCTGAAACCGGTAAAACGGGAAGAGGACCTGACCTTGCTGACGGAGGAAGCCAGAGGCAGCATCCAGGGCGGCGACGTCATCCAAGTGGATATTCCGGAGGGACTCAGCGTTCTGACCGACCGCAATATGCTACTGACCTGTTTAAGGAACCTGCTGGACAACGCCGTAAAAGTGACGCCTCCGGGAGGAAAAGTAATACTGAAAGCCCGAGGACGCAGCATCGTCATAACCGACGAAGGCCCTGGGATGAAAGATGGGACCCGGGGTTGGGGGCACGGACTGGGTCTTGTGATTACCCGGGAATTATTGGAAAAGATGGGAGCCTCCCTGCAGATGGACAATCGGCCCCAAGGAGGACTGGAAATAAGAATCGACCTATGATAAATGTACTGCTGATAGAAGACTCTGCCGTCTTTGTAATGGGGCTCAAATTGGCCCTTACGGCCCAAAAGGAATTTGCGTCTGTAGAATCCGTAGCCTCGCCTGGATCGGCCGTGGCCTTTCTGAACGCCCATCCCCAGACAGATGTGGCAGTTGTGGATATCACGTTGGAGTCGGACACGGACGGACTCACTCTCCTGGGTATCATCCGGGAAGCTTTTCCCGCTGTGCGCACATTGGTCCTCTCTCATTATAAGAAGCCGGCCTTTATCATGAAGGCCATTTCTTCCGGAGCATGCGCCTATCTGGCCAAAGACTCTTCTCCCGAATCCATCGTGAAAGCCATAACTGATGTAGCAGCCGGTAAGTGCCTTTTCTTTGGCGAGACCCTCGATTCGGCCCGGATTATCCGGCTGTTCGGAGGAAAAGAGAACCTTGAAACCCGTAAACCCCAGGGACTTACACCCCGTGAACTGGATGTCCTTCAGCTCACGACGTCCGGTTACAGCAATGTCCAGATAGCCTCTGCGTTAGAAATCTCCCTCAATACCGTTGACAGCTACAAAGAAAGAATCAAGACCAAATTCGGCCTGGACAGCATCGTAGAGTGTGTTGCCCATGCGGTGGCCGATGGGCTCGTAAGTGTGTAGCAGTTATACAGGCCAGATCAGGAGTCCCAACTGATAGGCGGCAAAGGCACAGACCCAAGCCACCAGGATCGTGTACAGACACAGGAGAATGGCCCAGCGCCATTTTCCTGTTTCGTTTTTGATGGCTACGAAGGTGGCGATGCAGGGGAAGTACAGCAGTACAAACACCATGAAGGCCAGGGCAGCAGCGGTGGGGACGGTGGCCTTAAGGGCCGACTGCAGGGCCGTGTCGTCGGACTCGCCCATGCCTTCGTACTCCTCTCCGTCCTGGGCATAGGTGACGCCCATGGTGCTGATCACCAACTCCTTGGCGCCTACGCCGGCCAGCAGGCCCACATCCATCTTCCAGTTAAAGCCCATGGGCTCCATGGCGGGCTCGATGGCCTTGCCGATGGTGCCAATGTAGGAATGTTCCTGCTGATAGGCCTTGGTGGCGCCTTCGTGGCGGGGGAAGTAGCCCAGCGCCCAGATGGCCACGGAGAAGATGAGGATGGTGGTGGCCATCTTTTCCAGGTACTGTCGGCCTTTTTCCCAGGTGTGGCGGCCGATGGCCTTGGCGGTGGGGATGCGGTACGGCGGCAGCTCCATCACAAAGGGGAGGTCGTCGTCCTTTACGAATCGGCCAATCAGGAGGGCCGACAGGATGGCCAGGATGATCCCCAGCAGGTAGATGCCCAGCAGCGCCGTGGCCGGGTTGGCCGGGAAGAACGCGCCGGCAAAGAGCACGAAGATGGGCAGGCGTCCCGCGCAGGACATGAAGGGAATGATGGCGATGGTTACCAGGCGGCTCTTGCGGCTCTCGATGGAGCGGGTGGCCATGATGGCGGGCACGTTGCAGCCAAAGCCCATGACCATAGGGATGAAGCTCTTGCCGTGCAGGCCGATCCGGTGCATGAGTTTGTCCACGATGAAGGCCGCGCGCGCCATGTAGCCGCTGTCTTCCATGATGGAAATGAAGAAGTACAGGATGAGGATGTTGGGCAGGAATACCAGCACGCTGCCCACGCCGGCGATACAGCCGTCCACCACCAGGTCTTTGAACCAGCCGTCCGGGAGCAGGGAACCCACTTTTTCACCCAGCCAGGCCACCCCGGCATCGATCCAGTCCATGGGATACTGGCCGATGGTGAAGGTGGCCCAGAAGATGAACCACAACAACAAAACGAATATGGGGAAAGCCGCCCATTGGTTGGTAACGATGGCGTCTATCTTGTCTGTAAAGGTGCGGCGGGGCTTTTTGGCCTGGTACTTTTCGTACGTCTCCGCCAGGGCGCCCTGGATGAAGGCGTACTTGGCATCCACGATGGCACTTTCGGCCGAGGTCCCCAGCAGCTGCTTGATGTTCTGCCGTTCATCGGCCCGGGCGTCGGAGATGTCTTGGATGTTGGGCATGGGGGCCAGCAGCTTCTCGATATCCTGATCCCCCTCCAGGTATTTGATGGTGAGGTAACGCGTGGAATAGTGGGCCTTGAGGGACTCGTTGTGGGCAATGTAGGGCTGGATGCGCTTGAGGCTGTTTTCCAGCTCCTGCCCATGATTGATGTGGATGTGACGGGCCAGACGGGGATCCGACTGCTCGTAGATCTTGATCACCGTATCAAAGAGTTCGGGGATGCCCCGGCCGTCCCGGCTTACCGTGGGGCAGACGGGCACACCCAGCAGGTATCCCAGCTGCTTGACATCCAGCTTGTCTCCCTTGTGCTCCAGTTCGTCGTACATGTTGAGGGCCATCACCAGGCGGAGGTTCATATCGATGAGCTGGGTGGTAAGGTACAGGTTGCGCTCGATGTTGGAGGCGTCCACCACGTTGATGACAACGTCGGGCAAGGCTTCCAGCAGGTTCTTTCTCACATACAGTTCTTCGGGAGAATAGGCCGATAGGGAATAGGTGCCCGGCAGATCCACCAGGGTAATGTCGTAGTCCTTATATTTAAAGTGTCCTTCCTTGGCGTCCACGGTGACACCGGAGTAGTTGCCCACGTGCTCGTGGCTGCCGGACGCTATGTTGAAGAGGGAGGTCTTGCCGCAGTTGGGGTTGCCCACCAGGGCTACGCGGATATTGTGGTGGCGCTCCTCGGCCACATGGGCCAGGGCGCGGTCCAGCCTTTCCTTCTCTTCCAGGTCTCCGGGGAGGGCCTGCAGGTGTTCGTCGGTTTTCAGGGCTTCGCGGGCCTCTTCTTCCGTGACCACCTCGATCTGCCGGGCTTCTTCCCTTCGGAGGGATACTTTGTAGCCGATGATCTCGTACTCAATAGGATCCTTGAGCGGGGCGTTGAGCACCACACTCACCTTTTTTCCGTTGATAAAACCCATCTCGATGAGGCGTTTGCGGAAGCTGCCGTGTCCGTTGACACGGACGATGACCGCCGACTCACCCGTCTTCAAATCTGCCAGTATCATAGTTTTTGTTTTGCGCTGGGCGCAAAGGTACAACGAGATCCGCTGCCGGTCAATCCCCATTTATGGTTATATTGTAAAAAAATCGTAACTTTGCGTGAATTTGGTAACGAGTTTTAATATTTATGTCCTATATGAAAAAGATTATTGTTCTTGCCGCCGCCCTTTTCCTGGGATGGCAGGCCAATGCCCAGATCGTAGCCAACGCCGGTTACGCTCATGCATTTGAGACCATGAAATCGGCCAACAACCTCACCGCCGGTTATGACTATGACCATGCCGGTCTGGACGGCCTGTTTGCCGGTGCCAACTATTATTTCAGCCTGGATGACGTAGTAGACGGCCTGGCCGCCGTGCCCGGTGCCAACCTCTCCCTGCTGTTTGGCCGCTACTGGATGGACGACGATTTCAAAGTGCGCGAACTGGCCCTCAACCTGCCCATGCAGGCCAGCTATACCTACGAGGTCAACGAAAGCCTCAAGGTCTTTGGTCAGACGGGTCCCACCCTGCAGTTTGCCCTTGCTCATAAAGTAAAGGACAATCATGGCACCACCTACTCGCTGCTCAACAAAAACAACAACTTCTATGAGGTCCGCAAGCCCTTCAATTTCTATTGGGGCCTTGCCGCCGGCGTAGAGGTGAGCGACATGCTCCGCATCGAGGCGGGTTATGATTTCGGTTTTGCCAATCTGCACCGCTCGGTGAGCGACCACGAGTTCCTCCGCTCTGTCAAGCGCGGTTTCCTGCACTTCAGCGTAGGTTATCTCTTCTAGCAGAGATCCTTCGGATACATGCTTAAAGGCCTTCCTGCTTCACAGCGGGAAGGCCTTTTCTTCAACAATAAAAGGATAAAACTACCTAAACTATATGGCTAATTTTCTGTCGCAAAGGTAGAATAATGCGGGACGCCGGACAATACCAAGATGTTGGTATTTTAAATAATTGCTAACTTTGCAGACTGAAATCAACTATTATTTAATACTATGAAGAAGATTTTTGCAAGCATTTTCGCAGCTGCCATGCTGCTGGTGGGTACCGAGGCTTTTGCCCAGCTGGTGCCCGGTGCCGGTTATCTCCTGTCTATTGAAAAGAGCAAAACCGAGAAGACATCCACTGACGCCGTCAAACTCAATGGCTTTTATGTTGGAGCCAGCTATAACATTCCTCTGGTAGCCGGTCTGGGCGTAGCCCCTGGTTTCTACGCCGACATGCTCTTCTACAATGGCGCCGCCAACCTTACTCAGTATGTTACCTTGTCTGAGCATTATACCGAGCTGGCCCTCAATCTGCCCATCAACCTCAACTACCGTCTGGAAGTGAGCGACAACGCCTCCCTCTATGCCTTTGCCGGTCCTGTGTTCCAGGTGGGCCTGGTGGCCCGTTCCACTTACAATGGCCGCGTAGACTTTGGTCCCATCCATATCAACGAGGGTGATGCCTATAACCATTACGATGCCGAGAACGGTGACATGAACCGTTTCAACATCTATCTGGGTGGCGGTCTCGGTTTCCAGGTGGGAGACCTCCTGTTCACCGTGGGTTACGACCACAACCTCCTGAACATTGACAAGACGGATGGTGTCACCACCAACCGCAACCAGATCAAGGCAGGTATCAACTTCGCATTCTAATCCCTTTGGGAGAATTCGCAACCGCAGTAAAGCTGGTTGTAGAAGTTCTCTTCCCGGATAATTTGATTCCGGCGTTCCTGAAGGCCACCCTTACGCCAGTTTTGGGGCCACCAGGTAACGCCGGAAACTTGTTCACAGGCCCACTGGCCCGCGGCGTTCACCTGGTCCAGGCTCTTCCAGCGGGAAGAAGCCAGCGTGGTGGTAAGCACTTCAAATCCATGGGCCGATGCATACTCCGCAGCCCGCAGCAGGCGGAACTTGAAGCACTGCAGGCAGCGGCCGCCGCGCTCGGGCTCGTTTTCCAGCCCCACGGCACAGCCGCCCCAGGCGGCGTGGTCGTAGACATCGTCCACAATCTCCAGCCCCCACTTCCTGGCATATCGTATGCATTCGTTGAGGCGGTGCTCATATTCCTCCAGGGGATAGATGTTGGAATTGGAATAGAAAATGACGGGCCGGATGCCGTTTTCCATGAGGCATTCCACAATGGCGCTGGAGCACGGGGCGCAGCAGGCGTGCAGGAGCACGCGCGTAGCGCCACCCGGGATTTCTATATGAAAATTGGCAGACATTCTGTGCAAAGATACGCAAAAAATTACTATCTTTGCAGGCTATGAGAGGCACCCATGAACGCAACGGAATGAGCCCCGCTATGAAGATGGCGGACCTTCTGGACGCGGACTTCTCTCTCCTGGGGGTTTTCTACCGTATGGGGCTGTCCCTGGGCTTTGGAGAAGAAAGCGTAGGGGAAGTCTGCGAAAAAGCGGGCGTGGATGCAGAGACCTTCCTTCTCATCTGCCGGGTCCATATGATGGACGGCTATCGGCCCTCCCGGGAAGCCCTTCAAAATGCAGATCTCTCCGCCATCCTGGAATACCTCCGCAAATCCCACAACTACTACACGAAGGTAATGCTCCCGGATCTGGAGAATGCCCTGGAAGAAATGATTGTCCCCTGTGAGGACCAGCAGAAGCGCGTCATCCGTCGCTTCTTTTTTGATTATCGCCAGGAGCTCCTGACCCATTTTGCCTACGAGGAAGAGACGGTGTTCCCGTATGTGGAAGAGATGCTCAACTCCCAGGACGGCAACTCCTTTACCATTGGAGAATACGAGCAGAACCACTCCAACATAGAAGAAAAGCTCACAGACCTCAAGTACCTGGTGATGATGTACCTCCCGGCCCCCTGCAAACAGCAGGATGCCTACAGGGTGCTCTTCTATTTGTCCAGCCTGAGGCAGGACCTGGCCAAACATACCCTTATCGAAGACGAGATCCTGGTCCCCATGGTGGTGCGCATGGAAGAAGTGGTGGCCGCCGCCCGTCCGGAAGGGGAGGAGCTCAGCGCCCGCGAGAAGGAGATCCTGGTGAGCGTGGCCAAGGGCAAGCTCAACAAAGAGATAGCCGACGAGTACAACATCTCCATCTACACGGTCATCACCCACCGCAAGAACATTACCCGCAAGACCGGCATCAAAACCGTGGCCGGCCTTACGGTATATGCCCTCCTGAACAACCTCATTGACATGAATTCAGTAGAATAGACATATGGATTACAAATCTTACCTCAAGTACTATCCCAACTTCCCCAAAAAGGGGGTCAACTTTGTGGATATCATTCCTCTCATCCAGGACAAGGAGTTGTTCCGTCACCTGGTGGATGATCTGATTGATCTTTGCGACACCCCCAACATTGCCGCCCCGGAGGCCCGTGGTTTCCTGTTCGCCACCCCCATGCTGTATGCCCAGAAGGTGGAGAATGTGATCACCCTGCGTAAAAAGGGCAAGCTGCCCTTCTCCGAGGGAGACCTGGTGCAGGTGGAGATCATGAAAGAGTATGGACCGGACCATATTTATTTCCGCCGCTCGGACATTGCCGCGTCCAAGCCCAACGGAGACACCATCGAGCTCACGTTCTTTGACGATATCCTGGCCACCGGCGGTACTTCCTACGGTGTGGTGAGCGCCATGAACGCCCTCAAGGTGAATATTGACGGCAAGGAGTACAAGGTCAAGGTGAAGGACTTTGTGTTCCTGGTAGAGATAGACGACTTACCCGGTCGCCAGCGCCTGGAAAGCATTGCGCCCGTGAAGTCCCTCATCCATGTGACAGAGGGCTAGTTGGAGCTTTTGTAGTCAAAGCGGTCGCCGTGCCAGGTCCAGGAATGCAGGACCTCGCCGCTGCGGATAGAGAGAACCTGCCGGAATACCCGGATCTCTTTACCATCGGCCTTGATTTCTCCAATGGGACGCCAGGTCCCGGCGGAACAAGTATAGATTTGGGCCCAGACGGAGGAGCTGTTCCTCCGGGCCACCACCAGTTCGGGAGCTTTATCTCCCGTGAAGTCGTGGATGCCGATCAGCGTATCTCCGCTGCCGCTTTCCAGAAGCGTGTTTCCCACGCGGACGGTGCCGTCGGAGAGCTGGGCCCGGACCGGAGTCCCGCCCACGGAGAAGTCCAGGGTGCCGGATTCGCCATAGAAGTAGTTGTCCAGGCCAAAGACAAAACTGCCGGCGGCGTTATCCGAAAACGTTCGGGTCTGGGCGCCGCAGAGCGGTCCCAGAACGAGCAGCAGAAGCAGGAGAAGTTTACGCATACAGATGCAAATATAAGAAGAATAACCTTAAAACACTGAGATATGTCCTTTGTAGATGAAAGAATTGCGATGGAAGGCCTCACTTTTGACGAT
>CAMVJR010000041.1 GCA_947167855.1 uncultured Bacteroidales bacterium | reverse complement strand
TCCAGGGCGCGGATGGTGTTCACGTCCACGTCGTTGGTGGGTTCGTCCAGCAGGAGCACGTTGCCCTCGTCCTTGAGCGTAAGGGCCAGGTGCAGGCGGTTGCGCTCACCGCCGGAGAGCACGCCGCAGAGCTTCTCCTGGTCGGCCCCGGAGAAGTTGAAACGGGACACCCAGGCGCGGGCGTTCACGTCCCGGCCGCCCATGCGCACCCATTCGGAATTGCCCGCAATGGTCTCGTAAACCGACTTGTCGGGATCTATGCTGCGGTGCTGCTGGTCCACGTAGGAAATCTTGACCGTCTCTCCAATCTCGATGGTTCCGCTGTCCGGCTGCTCAATGCCCATGATGAGACGGAAGAGCGTGGTCTTACCGGCGCCGTTGGGGCCGATCACGCCCACAATGCCTGCCGGCGGCAGCTCAAAGGTCAGGTGCTCAAACAGGATTTTGTCTCCATAGGCTTTGGAAACGTCGTTGAAGCGGATGACCTTGTTGCCCAGGTGCGGTCCGTTGGGGATATAGATTTCCAGATTGGCTTCTTTCTGTTTGGTGTCGGCCGCTGCCAGTTTCTCGTAGGCTCCCAGACGGGCTTTCTGCTTGGCCTGCCGGGCCTTGGGCGCCATGCGCACCCATTCCAGCTCCCGCTCCAGGGTCTTGCGGCGTTTGCTTTCGGCCTTTTCTTCCATGGCCAGGCGCTTGGTCTTCTGGTCCAGCCAGCTGGAGTAGTTGCCCTTCCAGGGAATGCCTTCTCCGCGGTCCAGTTCCAGGATCCAGCCGGCCACGTTGTCCAGGAAGTAGCGGTCGTGCGTGACGGCGATCACCGTGCCCTTGTACTGCTGCAGGTGGGCTTCCAGCCACTGGATACTCTCGGTGTCCAGGTGGTTGGTGGGCTCGTCCAGCAGGAGCACGTCGGGCTCGCTCAGGAGCAGGCGGCACAGGGCCACGCGGCGGCGCTCACCGCCGGACAGCTCTTTGATCTTCTGGTCGCTGGGCGGGCACTGGAGCGCATCCATGGCCCGTTCCAGCTTGGAGTCTATCTCCCAGCCGTTCACGTGGTCTATCTTCTCCGTGAGTTCTCCCTGGCGCTCGATGAGGCGGTTCATCTCGTCGTCGTCCATGGGTTCCATGAACTTGAGGGAGATGTCGTTGTACTCCTGCAGGATGTCCATGACTTCCTGCACGCCTTCCTGCACCACCTCCAGGACGGTTTTCTCCGGGTCCATCTGGGGTTCCTGCTCCAGGTATCCCACCGTGTAACCGGGGGCCCAGACCACCTCTCCCTTGTAGGACTTCTCCACGCCGGCTATGATCTTGAGCAGCGTGGACTTACCGGAACCGTTGAGACCGATGATGCCAATCTTGGCACCATAGAAAAAACTCAGGTAAATGTCTTTGAGGATGACTTTATTGTTGTGGGGGAGAACCTTTCCCACCCCGTTCATGGAGAAAATAATCTTTTCGTCGGCCATAGGATAGCGTTTATCTTGACAAAGATAGTGAAAAAATTCGTACCTTTGATACTATGAAAAAAGCACTGACCACCCTCCTTTTCCTGCTAAGCGCATTGACTCTGAGCGCAGAAGGCTGGATCCGTATCAATCAGTTGGGCTATCAGCCCCAGGCCACCAAAGTGGCCGTCTTTCTGGGAGACAAGGCTCCCGCCCAGTTCCGGCTGGTAGACGCCCTCACCGGTGAAGTCGTCTTCAGCGGCCCGGCCCGGCCCACCGGCCCGCTGGGGCAGATGGCCGCCACCGCCCGCCTGGATTTCAGCTCCGTGCAGCGGGAAGGGGCGTACCGCATCGAGGCCGATGGCGCCGTATCGGAAAGCTTTCCCATCGCCCCCGGCGTCTATGACGGTGTGGCCGATTTCGTGCTCAACTACATGCGCCAGCAGCGCTGCGGCTGGAATCCTTTCCTCAAGGACAGCTGCCACGTGAAAGACGCCATCATTGTGAACCATCCCACCAAGAGCGGGCAGCACCTGGACGTCCGCGGCGGCTGGCACGACGCCTCCGACTGCCTCCAGTACACCGCCACCACGGCCAATGCCGTCTACCAGATGGCCTACGCCTATGAGCAGAACCCGGAGGCTTTTGGAGACTTCTACGCCACGGACGGCACCCCGGGCGCCAACGGCATCCCCGACATTGTGGATGAGATCCGCTGGGGCCTGGACTGGCTGGACCGCATGAACCCCGAACCCGGAGAGTTCTACAACCAGCTGGCCGACGACCGCGACCACGTGGGCATGCGCAAGCCCGCCCTGGACCAGGCCGACTATGGCTGGGGCCCCGGCAGCTATCGGCCCGTCTACTTCTGCACCGGAACGCCCCAGCAGCGGGGAAAGCGCGGAGACAAGAACGCCACCACCGGACTGGCCAGCACCACCGGCAAATACGCATCGGCCTTTACCATTGGCAGCCGCGTCCTGGCGCCCTTCTATCCGGAACTGGCCGCCCGCATCAAGGGGAAGGCCCTGGATGCCTGGAAAACCGGCGTGGAGCATCCCGGCGTGTCGCAGACGGTCTCCATCGTGAGCCCCTATATCTATGAAGAAGACAACTGGGTGGACGATATGGAACTGGCCGGCATGGAACTCTACCGCAGCACCGGAGACCGTTCCTATCTGCTGCAGGCCATCGAGTACGGCCGGCGGGAACCCATTACCCCCTGGATGGGAGCCGACAGCGCCCGCCACTACCAGTGGTATCCCTTCATGAACATGGGCCACGTGCAGCTGGCCCGGGAAGGCAAGGAGGAGTTCGTCCGCAACCTCAGAAGCGGCATTGCCCGCACCTACGAGAAAGCCGTGGACCATCCCTTCCTGTATGGAATTCCCGGCATCTGGTGCTCCAACAACCTCACCACCGCCATGCTTTCCCAGTGCATCCTGTACCGCCAGCTCACCGGAGACCTCACCTATCAGGAGATGGAGGGGGCCTTGAGAGACTGGCTCCTGGGCTGCAATCCCTGGGGCGTGAGCATGATTGTGGAGCTGCCCCGCGGCGGCGTTTATCCCACCCAGCCGCATTCCTTCATCATCAACGAAAAGCTGGGCAACACCACCGGCGGCCTGGTGGACGGACCGGTGTACAGCACCATCTTTGGCTCCCTGCTGGGCGTGAACACCGAGGGCGGCAAGAATTACGAGGAATTCCAGCCCGGCCGCATCGTTTATCACGATTCCACCCACGACTATTCCACCAACGAGCCCACCATGGACGGCACGGCCAGCCTCACCTTCCCCTTCAGCGCCTACCAGATGGAGGGAAAGCACAAGGCCGATAAGAACGTCCGCTTCCAGGGCGGCATCGTACGCACGGATCCCTCCCAGAAGCGCATCAGCCTGGTCTTCACCGCCGCCGACAAGGCCGACGGTGCCCCCGCCATCCTGAAGGCCCTGAAGGCCGCCGGCGTCAAAGGCGCCTTCTTCTTTACGGGAGAGTTCTTTGAGAAGTTCCCGGAGGTGGTCAAGGAAATCCTGGCCCAGGGCCACTACGTGGGCAGCCACAGCTACGGCCACCTGCTCTACGCTCCCTGGGAAGACCGCAGCCAGCTGCTGGTCACCCGGGAGGAGTTTGAACAGGACCTCCGCCGCAGCTACGCGGTGATGGCTCCCTTTGGCATCACCCCTTCATCGGCCCCTCTCTTTATGCCGCCGTACGAGTACTATAACGCCACCATCGCTTCCTGGGCGAAGTCCCTGGGCCTGCAGGTGGTCAACTACACCTCCGGAACGTACACCAACGGAGACTACACCACGCCCGACATGAAGAACTACTATAGCAGCAAGTTCCTCTGGGACAAGGTGATGCAAATAGAAAAGGAACGCGGGCTCAACGGAAACATCCTGCTCATCCACCTGGGCACGGAAGACGCCCGCACGGACAAATTCTACAACAAACTGCCGGACCTCATCCGTACGCTCAAACGCAAAGGCTATGCTTTTGTACCTCTGATGGAGGCGGTGAAATAATTAATTGGTTCGGAACAGGTCCCGTTTGGGAAGCTGGTCGTCAAATCTGCTTCGGAGATTGAAGCAGAGGGCTCCGGTGTTGCGTGTAAAGCGGGAGCCGCGCCAGGTGGACGTGTTGGTAACCAGGATCCACATCTCTCCGTCGGCGTATTTCTTGATCAGGGCCGATGTGCCGGCAAAGGAACCGGTGCGGGTCCATTCGCCGTCTGGGCGGCAGTCCAGCCAGCCCAGGCCGTACGTCTCATCGTCGTACCATACCGTCATCTGGCGGATGCTGAAGGGATCCAGCAGGTCCGGGACGGGGCCCACGCCGTCGATGGCGCTGACCAGGCGGGCCAGCTCTACGGTGGAACCCACCCAGCCGCCGGCGCCGTACAGGCCGGAAATGTAGTTGCCGCCATAGCAGCGGAGGGCCGATGCGTATTTGCCGTCAAAGGAAACGACGGGTTTGTCGTCGGGCTGCACAAAGTAGCGGGTTTCTCCGGGCAGGCGGTCCTGGAGGTAGTCTCCTCCCAGGCGGAAGCCATGGCAGTGGGCCGGTTCAAAGACCTCTTTCTGCATGAATTCCTCGTAAGGCATGCCGGCCACTTTCTCAATGATCATGGAGAGCAGCAGATAGCCAAAGTTGGAGTATTCCTGCGAGGTTCCGGGCTCGAATTCCAGGGGACGGGCCACTTCCTTGCGCACCAGGAATTCCGAAGAAGGCGGCTCCGACAGCCCGTGTTTCTGCATGAACTTCTGGGTAGAGAACATCACGTCTCCGCCACGGGAGGTGAAACCGCCCTGGTGGCGCAGGAGATGTCCCACCGTCATGAGGTAGTAATTGTCGTCCTTGATGTAGCGGTCGTACTCGTTGAGAACACCAAACGGACCAAAGACCGGCGTCTCCAGAAAGACCTTGCCCTGCTCCTGCAAGCGCATGATGCCAATGGCGGTGAGCAGCTTGGACACGGAGGCCAGGCGCAGGGTGGTGCCGGGGGTCATGGGGGTAGCCGAATCGGCCTTGCCATACCCGCGGGCGTAGAGGAGGGAGTCGTTGCGCACGACGGCCAGGGATACGCCCTTCAGGGACCAGAAACGCATGAAACTATCCACCACCTGGTCCATGGCGGGGAGGTTGGAAAGGTCGTTGACAATGGAGGTGTTGAGGTCTTCCACCCAGTCTACGGGGATGACGGGCTCCGGCAGTTCCGGGAGCGGGGCCACGGCCCTTTCTCCCTGCCCGCGCAGATACAACCAGCATCCCGCCCCCAGGAGAATCACCAGGGGGAGGATCCAGTGTATGAGCCGTCCGGGTCTCACTTGATGAGACCGGCCCGGCGACCGAAGTCAATGATGTAGTCGGCTGTGCCTTCGATGCCCAGGATGGAACTGTCCACGCAGAGGTGGTAGTTGGAGGCCTGGCCCCAGGAACCGAACGTGTAGTAATTGTAGTACGTCTCGCGGGTGCGGTCCTTGCGGCGCATCAGTTTCTCGGCTTCTTCGGCCGAAAGGTGCTCGTTCTCCATGAGCCGGCGGATGCGGTACTCTTCCGGACCTCCCACAAAGACGTTGAGGCAGGGACGGTCCCGCAGGATGTAGTCTGCGCAGCGGCCGATGATGACGGCGTCTCCCTTGTCGGCAATGTTGCGGATGACCTCGCTCTGGATGTTGAAAAGCACGTTGTCGTTCACGTAGCCGTTGTCCAGATAGCTCAGTCGGCCCGATGCAAAGAAGCTGGAGACGGAGAACAGGCTCTTCTCCTCTCCTTTGGCAAAGAGGCTCTTGGAGTAGCCGCTATCTTCGGCGGCCTTGGAAATGAGTTCGTTGTCAAAAACCGGGATGCCCAGTTTCTGGCCGATGGCTTTTCCTACATATCCACCGCCACTGCCGAAGCTTCGGCCTACATTGATAATGGTACTCATAGGTTAGAAAGGTCTAAATCTGACTTCCGAGGATGGAAGGATCGTCTCCGTCCTTAAGCTGCGCCAGCTTTTTGATAAGTCCCACGGCCAGGATGGCGGTGATGACGGCGGCTATGGTATCGGAGATGGGGAAACTGTACCAGACACCTACCTCGGACTCCAGCAGCGGAGGCAGGATGTAGATGCAGGGTAGCAGGAAAAGGAGCTGCCGGGACAGGGACAGGAAAATGGATTTCTTGACCATGCCCAGGCACTGGAAGAGGTTGGTGGTCACCATCTGGAAACCCACGATGGGGAACATGATATTCATCTTTTGAAGACCCTGGGCCGCCTTGTCAATGAGCACGGGGTCGTTGGTGAAGATCTGTACGGTAGGGGTGGCCAGGAACTCGGACACAACGAAGCCCAGGAACGTGACCAGGGTGGCCCACATGGCCGTTTTGAGGTAAACCTCCCGCACGCGGCCGTACTGTCGGGCGCCGTAGTTGTAGCCGGCGATGGGCTGCATGCCCTGGTTGAAGCCGAACACAATCATGACAAACAGGAAGGTAACCCGGTTCACGATACCGTAGGCGCCGATGGCCAGGTCTCCGCCCCATTTTCCCAGCTGCTGGTTGATGAAAAGCACCACAATGCAGCTGGCCAGATTCATCAGGAAGGGACCCAGGCCGATGGCGAGGGAATCCTTGGCAATCTTCCAGTCAATGCGGAACAGCTTGAGGGAGCGGGGGAGATGGAGGAAGCGGTTGGGGTTGAGGAAATACCACAGCGTGTAGCACAGGGACATGAACTGGCACAGCACCGTGGCGATGGCCGCGCCCCGGATGCCCATGTCCAGCACAAAGATGAAGATGGGGTCCAGGATGGCGTTGGAGAACACCGTGAACAGCGTAAGCCCCATGGCCAGTTTGGGATTGCCGGAGGCCCGGACCACCGAGTTCAGGCCAAAGTACAGGTGCGTGACGGCATTGCCGATGGCAATGATGATCATGTACTGGCGGGCAAAGGGCAGGGTGGCGTCCGAAGCGCCGAAAAAGCGCAGGATGGGATCCATCCACAGCAGGGTGATCAGGGTAAAGACCAGGCCCGTGATGATGTTGAGGGTGACCTCGTTGCACAGGACCTTGCGGGCCACCTCGTAGTTTTTCTGGCCCAGGAGGACGGAGATCATGGTAGCTGCGCCCACGCCCACCAGGGTGCCGAAAGCCGTGGAGATGTTCATCAGCGGGAACGTGACGGCCAGGCCTGCGATGGAGAGAGAACCTACATTGGCTATGTGGCCGATGTAGATGCTGTCCACCATATTATACAAGGAAGACGCTGTCATGGCTATGATGCCAGGTACAGCGTACTGCCTGATAAGCGAGCTGATGGGCTTGGTGCCCAGTTCTGTAGGGACGTTGCTGCCTCCCATAGATTATTCTAAGTTTTCGTCTGTGACCAGCTCCAGTTCGAACTGCAAAGGGGACCAGGCGGGGATGGTATCGCCACTGCCGGTAGAGGTGTACCCATGGGCCGAAGTGAACACAACCACAGCCTTCTGGCCTACAAATTTCATCAGGGAAAGACCGCCTTTGAAACCGTCGATGAGGGTGGAACTTCCACTCATGGAAATGCTGTCCCAACTGGATGAGAAGGTGACGCTTACGGGGGCGTAGGTCTTGGATGCGTTGTAAATACCGGCGTCCTTGGCCACTTTCTCGATGGTGGTGTCAAAGACCTGGCCGTTCAGGAGCCGGCCGGTATAGTTGATGGTGGCGTTGTCGGTTTCTCCGCGGGCGTCGTCTTCGGTAAAGCCGCTGACATCGCTGATGAAGTAGAAGGTGCCGTCGGCCGATTCGTCCGTCTTGTACGTTACGGGAGCCACATTCCCAAAGTGGCGGGTTACGTAGCGTCTGAGGCTGTCCTTTTCTACTTGCGCAACATCGTCGGTCTGTCCATCGAACTTGACGCTGTAAATCAGGGAAGAGGAGATGGAGGAGGCATTGATGTACTCCTGCTGGGTGTTGTAGCGCTTGGTGGTGAGCATCCAGGCCGGTACCACGGCCGTGCGCTCGCCGCCTTCCTTCATGCCGTCCAGGAGGGCGTCAAAGCCGGCGTAGCTGTAGCCGTCTCCGATGGCCTGGAAACGGGGGCCGTAGTAATTGCCCTTGACGTAGGTGCCCAGTTGCCTGGACAGGGTCTCGTCCGTAGTGGAGGAGATGGTTCCGTTCAGGGTTCTCACGGTTACTTCCACGTAGGCGTAGTCGTTTTCATAGTTCCAGAGGGCTCCGGTGCCGGGCTTGTCTTCCAGGATGTACAAGCCGGCCGAAGTAGGGGTGATGCCAGGATGGTATTTGTCCATCCAGAGATTCAAGTACGACTGGGACGTTTCACCGGTGGAAGGGGTATTTTCCTTAGCACATCCCCAGGCGGAGAGTCCCAGAACTGCGAGTAAAAGATATTTAGTTTTCATTGCTGATATTTTCTATCCAAAAGTAATAAGCCAGGGCACTTCTTGCAGGAATCGTGCCTCTCTCGGTTTTCCCAAACCCATATTTTCCGGTAAAGAGGATATATCCCTCATCCTCAGGCTGTACACCTCTGAGCCCTTTGGCCAGGCCGGGAATCAGCCGGTTGTCCAGTTTGATGGTATCCAGTTTGAAAATGCTCTCGTCGGTCAGGTTCCATTGGGCCTGCTTGGCCAGGTCCTTGAGGTTGGTGGCCACCAGGTTGGAGGTGCTGAGGCTGGAACTGGTAAGGGTGAAGCAGGCATAGTAGAGGGAAACCTCTCCGCCCCATTCCAGGGAGTCCGGCCGGTTGAGGACCCGGTCCAGGGTGTCGTGCAGGTTGATGCGGTAAATGCCTTCCTCCTCTTTGATGAGCCGGGCATCGGCGTCTTTGTTCAGGGTGGTCTGGATAAAGCTCTCGATGTTGGCGATCTGCTTGTCATAGGTGGCCTGCAGCGACTGCTTGGTGCAGGCTGCCAGAACCAGCAGGATCAGGAGTATGAGGGTGCTTTTCTTCATGACGGCAGGAAAGCTTTCAGGATTTGCTCAATATAGGCCTGGATGCCCAGGGCGGGGGAGAAGTCCTCCGGGAAGATCCTTCCTCCGGCTGCGTTCTCGTGACCGCCGCCGTGGAAAAACTGCCGCGCCAGATTCTGGGCCGATGTGCCCCGCTTGGAGCGGACCGACACGCGGAAATGACCCTGGTCTTCCTTGGCCAGGAGGCTCAGGCGCACGTCTCCGATGCAGAGGGGGACGTTCACCAGTCCTTCGGTTTCTCCTTCCCGGAGGCCGAAGCGCTGCTGGATGTCCCGGGTAAGGATCATGTAGGCGGCCCCATTGGGAAGCAGGTGCAGGCCTTCGTTCTGCATGTAGCCCATCAGGCGCACCCGGTTGTCCCGGTAGCACCAGTAAATCTTTTCCAGGATGGCATCCCGGTCCACGCCGGCGTCCAGCAGTTCGGAAGCCATCCGGAAGGTGGACGGGTATACCGAGTTGGCAAAGTTGTTGGTGTCCGTGGTCATGCCGGCCAGGAGTGCCGGGCCGATGAGGGTATCGGGCTTCCAGCCCAGTTCCTTCAGGATCCAGTACAGCAGCTCGCAGGTGGAGGAGATGTCCGGGGTGGAGAAGACCAGGTTGAAGGCGTTGGCATCAGGATTCAGGTGATGGTCGATGAGGACCTTCCTGGCCGAAGAAAGCTTCAGCGGTTCTTCCAGGCCTTCCGTCCGGTTAAAGGCGTTGCAGTCCTGGAGGATGATCAGATCGGCCTTCTGGACGGCCTCGGTGGCCGCTTGGGCGTTTTGGTCAAAGAAGAGGCAGGGGATGGCGGGAGCCAGGATGAAGTGCAGGTTTTCCGGCGGGGTGTCCGGCAGGATGCAGGTCACTTCTTTCCCCCATTTCTCTTTCAGGAAAAGGGCCATGGCGGTGGTGGAACCCAGGGCGTCGCCGTCCGGGTGCACATGACCCAGGACGACCACCCGTGAGGCGGCTTCCAGCAGCGCTTGGAGGCTGTGAATCTTTTCCTGTGTAAGAATAAGCATTGCAGTACTAAATGCGATGGCAAATTTACAAAAGATTATTGCTTTTGAGAAATCATTTTTTTAACTTTGTCGGAAGTTTGGAAAATTATAAAACACTAGAATAATGAACAAATCAGTCAAAATCGCAATTGAGTGCGCCCTGGCAGCCCTTATCGTCCTCCTCGTCTGGCTCACTGTAAAAAGTGTTCAGAAGCCTGTACAGTTCAAGAAAGAGGTTGCCGCCCGTTCCCAGGTTGGTATCCAGCGCTTGAAAGACATCCGTACCCTCCAGGTAGCTTTCAAGAGTGAAACCGGTCGTTTCAGCCCCACCATGGACTCCCTCAAGATGTTCTACGAGAGTGGCAAAATGGCTATCGTGATGCAGATCGGCTCCATGGATGACTCCATCGCCGTTGCCAACACCGAGGCCATCAAGAAGGCCGCCGGCAAGAGGGCCACCAAGGAGCAGATCCTGGACATGCTGCAGGACGCTTACAAGAAAGGCACTTCCGTTGTGTATTCTGTGACCACCCAGGTTCCCGTGAAGGATACCCTCTTCAACAACCGTCCGGATTTCAACATCGATTCCCTGGCCTACATCCCGTTCTCCGGTGGCCAGAAGACGGAGATGGAAAGCACCATCAAGCTGGTATCCGGTGTGAACGTGCCGCTGTTCGAGGCCCGCATGCCTTACAAGGCTCTGTGCAAAGGCCTGGACAACCAGCTGCGCATCAACCTGGACGCCGAGCGTAGAGACCAGAACAAGTACGAAGGTCTGCAGGTAGGTAGCGTAACCGCTCCTAACAACAACGCCGGTAACTGGGAGTAATCTTCCGTTATGGAATACTCCAACACGTCGTTTACAGGGATATCCATTCAAGTCTCCTTGAGTGGATATTCTTTTAAGGTGCAAACCCCTGAAGGGCTCCGCATATCCGACTGGATGGGTGCGGAGCATCTTTTTACCACCCCGGAATTCCAGCGCCGGTATGAGCAGGTAGCCGTATCGCTGCTTACGCCCAAGATGTGCCTGGTCCCGGAAGTGTTCTATGACCCCCAGACCGCCCGTGCCGCTCTGGAAGAGGTCTGCACCCTGGAAGAAGGAGATTTTGTGGAAACCATTCCCGTCCCTTCCCAGGCCTCCGTGCTGGTATTCAGCAATTCCATCGGGGAATCCCTCTCCCGGGTCATCGCCCAGACCGTGCTTCCCCTTTCCGGAGAGCCGGTGCGCGTATTGCCGGAGATGTATTACCTGCTCCGGCAGTTGGAAACCCTTACGGAATACAATAAGATCGTCGCCTCCTGGGCCGACGGATACCTCCATCTGGTGATTGCCCAAGGCAAGAGCCTCCGCCTGGCCAATGTGTTCCAGGCTCCGGACTTCACCACCGCCCAGTACTTCCTTTTCCTGGGCCTCAAGCAGTTGCAGCTCAATCCGGAAGTGTCCACCGTATGCTTCCGCACGCCGCTCTCGCCGGAAGCCCGTATGTCTTTGTACCGCTATTTCAAAGGCGTCGTACAACTCTAGTCGCCTATGCGTATCATTGGCGGAAAACTCAAGGGAAAAGTGATTCTGCCGCCGGCAGGATACAAGGCGCGTCCCACCACGGACTTTGCCAAGGAAGGCCTGTTCAACATCCTGGACAACGAGTACGAATTTGAAGACCTCAAGGTGCTGGACCTCTTTGGAGGTACCGGCTCCATTGCTTTTGAGTTCGCCTCCCGGGGTGCCGCGCGCGTGTACTCCGTAGAGATGGCCCGGGAAAACGCCAGCTTCATCAAGACGGAAGCCGCCCGCCTGGGGCTATCCAATGTGACCATGGTGAGGGACAACGTGTTTGACTTCCTCCCCATCTGCAGAGAAAAGTTCGACCTCATCTTTGCAGACCCGCCCTACGCCCTGGAGGGCCTGGAAACCCTTCCTGACCAGATCTTCTCCTTTGACTTGCTTCACCCCGGCTGCTACTTTATCCTGGAGCACGGAGACGAGCATTCCTTTACCCAGCATCCCCACTTCAAAAAAGAGCGCCATTACGGCCGAGTTCATTTTAGCTTTTTTGAGTAAACTATGATTTCCTTCCTTTTAAGTATCCTGGCTCTCGTCCTGGGTTATGTGCTTTACGGAAAGTTCGTGGACCATGTTTTTGGCCCCGATCCCTTCCGCAAAACCCCGGCCATCGAAAAACAAGACGGCGTGGACTTTATTCCCCTTCCCACCTGGAAGGTGTTTATGATCCAGTTCCTTAACATTGCGGGAACGGGTCCCATCTTTGGCGCCATCATGGGTGCCAAGTTTGGCCCGGCCAGCTATCTGTGGATTGTGCTGGGCTGCATCTTTGCCGGCGCCGTGCACGACTACATGTGCGGCATGATGTCCGTGCGCCACGGTGGAGCCGGACTGCCGGATCTGGTGGGAGATTACCTGGGACACCGGACCAAGAATGTGATGCTGGTGTTCTCCATCATCCTCCTGCTGCTGGTGGGTACCGTGTTCGTGTACAGCCCGGCCCTCATCCTGGGAGACATTGCCGGAGACGGCACCCGCGGTTCCATCATGATGTGGGTGGGCATCATCTTCGCCTATTATCTGATTGCCACGCTGCTGCCCATCGATAAACTCATCGGCAGAATCTATCCGGTCTTTGCCGTGGCCCTGCTCTTTATGGCAGCGGCCCTCATGGTGTGCCTCTTTATCAAGTGGCCCACCCTGCCGGAGCTCTGGGATGGCCTGGGCGGCTGGTCCGAAAAGGCCGGCGTCAAGAACCAGCCCATCTTCCCGTGCCTCTTCATCACCATTGCCTGCGGCGCCATTTCCGGCTTCCATGCTACGCAGAGCCCGCTGATGGCCCGCTGCATCCAGAACGAAAAGCTGGGTCGGCCCGTCTTTTACGGCTCCATGATCACGGAAGGTCTGGTGGCCCTCATCTGGGCGGCCGTCTCCTCCTGGTTCTTCTTCTCCGGCGGTGCCGCTGAGGTGGGTTCTGACCTTTCGGCCGCAGCTCCTGCCGTGGTTACCAAGGTGTCCAAGAGCTGGCTGGGCCTGCTGGGCGGTATCCTCGCCATCATGGGCGTGGTGGCTGCCCCCATCACCTCCGGCGATACGGCCTTCCGCAGCGCCCGTCTCATCATCGCAGACTTCGTGGGCCTTCTGCAGAAGGACATTCACAAGCGCCTGGCCATTGCCATTCCGCTCTTTGCCGCATCGGCCGTTCTCCTTTGGTACAACATTGCCGATGCCAACGGCTTCAACGTCATCTGGCGTTACTTTGGCTGGAGCAACCAGACCCTGGCGGTGTTCATGCTCTGGACGGCTACCGTCTATCTGTACCGCACCAAAGGCGCCCGCTGGTATCTCATCACCCTCCTGCCGGCGCTCTTCATGACCTCCGTCTGCGTTACCTTTATCCTGGTGGATAAAATCGGCCTGGGCCTGCCCCAGTCCCTGGCACCGCTCATTGGCGTCGTCACCTTTGCGATTTCATCCTTCCTCTTCTATTTTTGGAGGATAAAAAATAGATGAATAGGTACCCTCCGGAGACCGTAGCCGCCCGTGGCTCCGTGAACGGGAGGGGCCTGCGGCCGAAGGCCGTGGGAGGGATAGGACCGAAGGTCCGTAGTCTCAGGAGGGTACCTATTCATCCAAACAATAACCATAGAATAACCCTATATTAGACCAATATGTTAGACAAAGAAAGAGGACTGTACGTTGCACATTCTGCCAACGGACCCATTTCCCTGCAAGGCAAGATGGCTTGCCGCCACGGACTCATTGCCGGCGCCACCGGTACCGGTAAAACCGTAACCCTGCAAGTGCTGGCCGAGACCTTCTGCCAGGCCGGCGTTCCCTGCTTCATGGCCGATATGAAGGGAGACCTCAGCGGCATCTCGCAGGTAGGCAAGCTTTCCGGTTTCATCGAGAAGCGCCTGCCGGAATTTGGCATCTCCAACCCCCAGTTCCAGAGCTGCCCGGTGCGTTTCTTTGACGTGTACGGGGAGCAGGGCCATCCCATGCGTTCCACCATCTCCCGCATGGGACCGGACATGCTGGGCCGCCTGATGGACCTTAATGAGACCCAGACCGGTGTCCTCAATATTGTCTTCAAGATTGCCGACGACAACGGCCTGCTGCTCATCGACCTCAAGGACCTTCGGGCCATGCTCAACTTTGTGGGACAGAATGCGGCCGAGTATACCACCAAGTACGGCAACGTGACATCGGCCTCCGTGGGCGCCATCCAGCGCGCACTGCTGGCCCTGGAAAACCAGGGCGCGGAGCTTTTCTTCGGAGAGCCCGACTTTGACATCTACGACCTCCTGCAGTGCGAGGCCGGAAAGGGCATCATGAACGTGCTGGCGGCCGATAAGCTCATGCTCCAGCCCAAG
>CAMVJR010000040.1 GCA_947167855.1 uncultured Bacteroidales bacterium | reverse complement strand
CCACGACACTCGGAACCACAATCCGATGCTCTACCAGCTGAACTACATCCACCATATTTGGGACTGCAAATGTAAGGATTATTTTTGGGATTGCAAAAATAATTTACGTGCGTCCCTAAAAATCGTTAGTGGATGTCGTAGGAACCTTCGCGAAGGACGGGGGCTCCGGTGGCATCGGCCTCCAGATAGTACAACTTCATGGTGAGGGTGGAGATTCCGGTGAACTCTTCGCCCTCAATGTGGTACACGCGGTCTTCGGACTCGAGATCGTCCTTGGACATGGTGCGGAGGTCTTCGTTGTTTCCGTAGTGCACTACGTACAAGGTCATCTGGTTGTCTACCACATCATAGAAGAAGCGGATGGGGTGGGCATTGTCGGAGTTCTTGGCCTTGGTGATGAAGAATCCCAGGTTGAGATAACCGCCGCTGAAAGTTGCCATGTAGGGCTCCACGGGATCGGTGGGATACTCGACGGATTCGTCATATTCCGTAAGGGAGGCTTCGCGGGAGCGGACCATCTCCTTGAGGTTGATGTCCAGGTTGCGGTTGAGGACATCGTACAGGGCCAGGTAGCGGGCTCCTTCCACCTTCCAGTTAACGGCACCCACGGCGTCCTGCACCACGGTGAGGGAGTAGCCGTAGTCGTTCACCAGGTAGTCACCCTTGACGGTAACCAGGTCCTGGACGTTGGTCTGGGTGTAAGAATCTTCAAGCTTGCAGGCCGTGAACATGAGCAGGCCGCAGATAAGGAAGAGGATGTGCTTTTTCATATGCTTTTTGTTTTGCTTCTTGTCGGGTGTGCAATTAGCTGGATGTCAATGTCTTCCACCGTGAACCCCTTGAACTTGCGGCGGCGCAGATGGGAGGCCACCAGCAGGCTCAGCTCCTCGTCAATGAGGTCGCGGTAGGTGTGATTTTCGCGGTCGTACAGATGGATGTGACGGACGGCGTTCACGTCAAAGTACATCTTGCTGCCGGCCGATAGGCGCCGCGCGTAAATGCGGTTGTCGGCCAGTTGGGAGAGGATGTTGTAGACAGAGGCTACAGTTACATGGGACCCACGGTTGGCCAGTTCCTGGACAACCATGTCGGGGGAGGCGTGACCCAGGCCCATCATCACCTCGTGGACTGCGAGTCTCTGACGGGTGGCTTTGAGATTGTGACGACGAAGCTGGGTTCTGAAATCGTCCATCGTGGGGATAGGAAGAACGGTTTGGGGCATATTGTTAAGCGTTTAATAAGGCTTCCGCGTTGGCAATGGCGGCTTCTGAAACGGTGGCACCGGAGAGCATCCGGGCCAGTTCCAGTACGCGGCCATGGGGATCCAAGCACGTCACCGTGGTTACATCATTCTTTTTGCTCACCAGGTAGTGGGCGTGGCCTTTGGCCGCCACCTGGGGAAGGTGGGTAATGGCAAAGACCTGCATGTCGGCCCCCATTTCACAAACCAGGGAGCCCATCTTGTCGGCGGCCGATCCGGAAACACCGGTATCGATCTCGTCAAAGACCAGGGTGGGCATCTTGGTCAGGCGGGCCATCACGGACTTGAGGCTCAGCATCACGCGTGAGAGTTCACCTCCCGATGCGGCCTTGGCCAGGTCCGTAGGGTTCTTTCCGGTAGAGGAGAAGAGGAAGCGGACGGAGTCTCCTTCCACGGCCACCTCAAAGACGGCCTTGTCCAGTTCCAGGGCGCGCAGCTGCTTCTGAATGGCTTCTGCAAAGGGTCCTGCGGCCTGTTGGCGCTGGGCCAGCAGGTCCTGGTGAAGGGTGTCGTAAGTCTTTTGGGTCTCCTTGACGCGGGCTTCCAGTGCCACTTCTTCCTCTTCCAGGGAGGAGAGATCCTGCACCAGGGCACCCAGGCGTTCCCGTTCCTCAATAAGTTCCTCAATGGTAGTGACGCCGTACTTTTGCAGGAGGTCGTACAGCAGGGAGAGCCGGTCTTCCACTTCCTGGAGCCTTTCCGGGGAAATCTCCGTACGGGTTCCCAGCTTCTCCACCTCTTCGTGGATATCCTCCAGTTCCAGTCGGGCACTTTCCAGACGGGCCGATAGCTCCTCCAGCGAAGGGATGAACCGGGCCCCCTTGTCCAGCATGCGGGTAGCTTCCTTGAGCTGGAGCTGCTCCAGGGAGTTTTGCACGCCAAAGAGAATCTCCTTGAGCTCCTCAGCATGGGCCAGCTGTTTCTGCTCCGCGTCCAGCGTTTCCAGCTCACCAGGGGTGAGGCGGGCGTCCTGCAGGCGCTGCCAGCGGGCGCGGTTGTATTCCTGGTCCCGCAGGGCCAGGGCCTTTTTCTCCCGCAGGGATTCCAGGGCATGTACGGTGGACTGCCATTCTCTCTGGGCCGATTGCGTCTTCTCCCGGAGCTCGGTGCAGCCGGCAAAAAGATCCAGCGCATCAATGCGGAAGCGGTCGTCGGCCAGGCGGAGGGTCTGGTGCTGCGAGTGGATGTCTACCAGTTCCTGGGCCAGTTCCTGCAGCACGGGCAGGTTCACGGGCTCGTCGTTGGCAAAGCTGCGCGAGCGGCCGCTGCGGGCCACCGTGCGGCGGAGGATGAGGCGGTCTCCGTCATCGGGTAAATCGGCCCGGCGGAGGACTTTCCTTACCGCAGGCGTCAGCCCGAATTCGGCCTCTACGATACAGTTCTCTCCTTCCGGGCCCACCATGGAGGGATCGGCCTTGGCGCCTAAGACCAGCGACAGGGCTCCCAGCAGGATGGACTTGCCGGCTCCGGTCTCTCCGGATATAATGATGAGACCCTCCGGAAAAGTAGTTTCCAGAGAGCCTATCAAAATGTAATTAGAGACCGAGAGACTGTACAGCATCGCTTATTGGCCGCTCTCGATATCGATGGGATTCTCGTTTTGGGCCTTGCGATAGAACAGTTCTCCGTTTTCAAATTCTGCGATGGCGATCAGGTCCGGTTTGGGCTGACGCTCGTAGTACTTGGAGATTTCGATCTGCTCCTTGTTCTCAAATACTTCTTCCATGGTGTCGCGGTCTCCGCGGAACTCGTCCAGTTTCTTCATGAGTTCCTTCTTTTCGGCCACGGCTATCTGGTTGGCCCGCTTGTAAAGAATCACTACAGATTCATAAATGTTTCCAGTGGGAGCGGCGAGGTTCTTGATGTCTCGCGTCACCGTGTTCACAGGTACTTTCTTTTTGTTTTCCATTCTAAAAAATCTCCTTATTCTATTATAGTACCGATGCTGATTCAGCTTAGTTTCAAAAATTTTTTATTCGGCCTTCTTCTCGTCGGTTTCTCCTCCGCGGCCCAGGATCTTCTGCACCTGGCGGTACAGGCGGTCCATCTCTCCGCGGTGGGAAGACTCGGGATACTCACCCACAAAGTTGAGATAGTCGTCTACAAAGGTGAGGTAACGGTCTTTCTGCTTGGCCTCTACGCTCAGGCGGGCATAGTGGTAGGAAGACATGGCGGTATAGTAGAGGACTTCTTCCCGGTAGTTGTTCTCTGCGTTGGTCTTGAGTACGTTCTGCAGCTTGAGACGGGCGGCGGGGTAGTCTTCCATGCGGTAGTACAGCTTGCCGGCCTCGTAGTCCTTGCGGTCCAGACGGTCCTGCAGGTCCTTGAGCATGTTCTGGCAGGCCTCTACATGGATATCGTCGGCCGGCTGTTCCCTCAGGTACTGGTTGATAGCCGCCATGCAGGAGCGGGTGGGCATCTGGTCCAGTTCCCAGCGGTACGTAGCGCGGTACAGGCAGTCCAGACGGTAGAACTGGGCGTCCTGGGCAAAGGGGCTGCGGGGGAAGTTCTCCACAAAGCTGGCAAAGTTGGATTCGGCCGTGTAGTAGTCCTTGAAACGGTAGTTGGACAGGCCCCAGTAGTACTGGACGGTGTCGTCTCTCTCGGTTCCGCTGGTGAGGACCGCCATGGATTCAAACAGCTGGGCCGCTTTCTGGTACTTCTTGTTGTTGAAGTAGTTCATAGCGGCGTCATACTTGGCGTCCAGGTCTCCGGAAGCCAGCAGGAGTTCGTACTGGGACTTGCAGGAAACGGTGGCCATCAGGCCCAGGGCAAGAAAAACGCAAAGTTTGGTATATTTCATCTTTAACTCTTAATTAGCTTGTTCCAAAAGGAATTTTTCTGCGTCACGGGCAGCCATGCAACCCGATGCGGCGGCCGTGACAGCCTGGCGGTACAGGGGGTCCTGCACGTCTCCGGCGGCAAACACGCCCGGGACCGACGTCTGCGAGCTCTTGCCCCGGGTTACAATGTAACCGGCTTCGTTGGTCTCCACCCAGGGGGCAAACAAGGCCGATGCAGGCGTATGGCCGATGGCCAGGAAAAATCCGTCGATGGCTATATCAAAAACGGTGCCGTCCTTGCGCAGGAGGCGGGCTCCGGTGACGCCCATCATGTCTCCCAGCACTTCCTGGGTGTTGCAGTTCCAGAGCACCTCGATGTTCTGGGTGGCGAATACCTTCTCCTGCATGATCTTGGAAGCGCGGAAAACGTCCCGGCGTACAATCATGTACACCTTCTTGGCCAGGCTGGCCAGGTACAGGGCGTCTTCGCAGGCGGTGTCTCCGCCGCCCACCACGGCCACGGTGCGATTGCGGTAGAAGAAGCCGTCACAGGTGGCGCAGGCGCTTACGCCGGCCCCCTTGAACTTCTCTTCGGAGGGAAGGCCCAGATAGCGGGCCTGGGCGCCGGTGGCGATGATGAGGGTATCGGCCTCCAGCTCTTTCTCTTCATCGATGACCACTTTGAAAGGCCGATGGGAGAGGTCTACGGAGGAAGCGGTACCCTGGCGGATATCGGCCCCGAAACTGCGGGCCTGCTCCCGCATGTTATCCATTAAGGTGTTGGCGTCTACTCCGCCGGGGAAACCCGGGAAGTTCTCCACCACGGTGGTGGTGGTCAGCTGGCCGCCCGGCTGGATGCCCTCGTACACAACAGGGGACAGGTTGGCGCGGGAAGCGTATATGGCTGCGGTGAATCCGGCGGGGCCTCCGCCCAGGATCAGGCATTTGATCTTTTCCATAGGGGGCTACTGCAATAAGATGGTTGTATAGTCCGGCTGGTAAACGATACGGCGGACCGCCACGTTGCGGCGGTTGTCGTTGTCGTCCGATTCAAAGAGGAAGTCCGTGTGCAGACCGCGGTTGCGCTCCAGGCCCAGCTTGTTGGTCCAGGCCGATCCGTAGGCGGCCACGCGCTGCACAAAGTAGCAGGCGGTGTCGTAGCCCTGGAAGGCAAACTGGGAAGGCTCGGTGCGGAAGAGGGCGCGGTAGGCGTGGACAAAGCTGTCCACCTCGGGGCTGCCGTAGTTCACGTGATAGGCCGTACTGATATGGGCCGATACATCGTGCAGGGCGGTTCCGTCAATGGAGTCAAAGTTGCGGACCTTGGAGGGGGCGTACATGACCACGTCAAAGCCCCTGCCCAGCATGATGGTGAGGTTGCGCACCACGTCTCCCACGAAGGCTTCGCTCTCGGAGGCCACTACCACGCGGTTCACGGCGTTCTTGACCATGACGGGAGCCAGGGAATCGGGAACGGCGCGGCCGTCGGCGATGGCGTAGTTCAGAATCTCGTATTCCAGCTGGCGGCGGGCCATGGCGGTGCGGATATTCACGGCGGCCTGCACGTTGCTGGCGTTCTTCTCGGAGATGAACAGGACCTTATCTCCCTCTACCAGGTCGTCCTGGATCCACTGGGCCAGGTCTTCGTACTGGTTGTCGGTTCCGGTGGGAGCCTGGATGAAGTTGCGGTAGCTGGAGCTGAGGCCGGCGGCCTTCTGGTCCAGCGGGGAAATCACGGGCACGCGGCCCTCGATGAGCTGCAGCATCACCTCGATGTCACGGTTGGCCACGGGGCCCAGGACAAAGTCCGAACGGCAGAGGGCGTCCACATCGGGCATGCCGGCGTAAAGGTCATTCACGTGCATCTGGACCTTGATTCCCTGGGCTTCCAGGTCTTTGACGGCCATGAGCACGCCGGAATAGAAATCCATGTTGAGCTCGCTGGCGCTGTTGCCCACCTTGAGGGGCAGCAGCAGCGAGAAATCTACCACATCCTTGGGATGAGCCACAAACAGGGTGCTGTCCACGGTCTCTTCCTGTACCTCCTCGGGGGTGGTGGGAACAAACTCAATCGCGGGAGCCACTTCTTCTACCGGCTCGGCCTTGGGGGCCACGGCGCCGGCCACCGGGATGCGCAGCACCTGGCGGGTGGTCAGTTTGCGGGTCTTGAGGTGGTTGTAGTCCATGATCTCCTGGGCCGTCACGTTATAGCGGCGGGCAATGTCTTCCAGGTCTTCGTACCAGCGGACGGTATGCTCCTTGTACTCGCTCTGGGGCTCCTGAGGGGTCTGCTGGACCTCCGGCTGGGCCGGCTTGGGCTGCTGGGCCGGCTTGGCGGCGGCTTTCTGACTGTCGGCGATGGGGATCAGCAGGACGCTGTCTTTTCGGAGACCGGTCTCGCGCAGGTTGGGGTTAGCCTCGTAGAGGGCTTCCTCCGTTACGTTGTAGGCCTTGGCAATGCTGAACAGGGTCTGACGCTCCATCACCAGGTGGGCGTAGTATAGCTTACCGTTCAACTTTACTTTCTCCGTAGAGATGCTCACCGGCGTGGCAACATATTCCTGAGCCAGGGCAGCGGTGCTGCACAGCAAAAACAAGGAGGCCAGAAGGGCGATGGGTCGTTTCATACTCTTTCAGGTTATAGGGTGGCGGCAAAGTCTGAGAGGGCCTCTGAGAAGGCGTCCCAGCCCAGCCGTTTCTTTTCCTGCAAAATGGCTGCATGGCAGCTTTCCTGCAGGGAAGGATCTTCAAAATAGCGCAAAATCTCTTTGCGGATGGCGGGGGCCGAAGCTTCCGGAGCGACAATTCCCGTGCCACGGGCGCCGATGGTTCCCTTGAGTCCTCCTACATCAGTGACCACCATGGGGAGGTCAAAGTGGCAGGCTATGGAGCTGATGCCGCTCTGGGTAGCGCTGCGGTAGGGGAGGACGGCCAGGTCTGCGGCGCTGAAGTAGCGCTTGACCTCCGAGTCCCGGATATAGTCCGGGAATACGCGGATGCGGTCTTTCCCGGGCAGGGAGTCAATGATCTGCTGATACTTGTCAAAGGAACCGTAAGGTTCTCCGGCAATCACCAGCTGGTAGTCTTCCGGCAGGTCCCGGAAAGCTTCCAGCAGGATATCCAGTCCCTTGTATTCCCGGATGAGGCCGAAGAAGAGAAGGGTCTTTCGGGCGGGGTCCAGCCCCAGGGCGCGGACGGCTTCTTCCCGCGGCAGCTTCTCCCCAAAATGCGTATACAGCGGATGGGGCCGAAGGATGTGCGGGGCATCCGGACGCAGGCTCAGGAGGTCTTTCTCCACGCTTTCCGACATGGAAATGAAGCCGGTGCAGCCGTTCAGGAAATACTTGGTGAGGGGCTTGTCAAACCAGTGCGGCTCGTGCGGGATTACGTTGTCCAGCACCACGATGCTCTTGCAGCCGCAGTGGCGGGCCACATGGCCCAGCGACGGGGCAAACCAGCTCATCCAGTATTTCATGACCAGAAGGTCTGCCTTCCAGTCCCGGATGGCGCGGGCCGTACGGGCCCAGGTGATAGGGTTGATCGTATCCAGGATGGCCTCTGCTTCTACGGGCGTGGCTTCGTCTTCCGGGGTTACGTACTGCGTCTTGCCGGGAAAGAGAAGGTCCGGGTATTGCCGGGAGAAACTGAAGGCCTTTACTATATGACATTTTCCCAGTCCTTCCAGCAAGCTGGCGTTGAACTGGGAAATGCCTCCGCGAAGCGGGTAAAAACTGGATAAGAGGGCGACCCTCATTATTTCTTGGTAGTTTCCTTAGTCTTGATGTAAGCGGCGTTGAGGCCGGCGAGGATGTCTTCGGTGATGTCCAGGCGGGCGTCTCCGCAGACCACGGGAGTGGAGATGATGCTACCGGAGGTGGAGAGGATCAGGGCATACTGGTGCTCGGTGTTGTATTCCTTTACGAACTCGGCGATGGCGTTGGCAATCTGGTTCATCATCACAGTCTGTTCTTCCTGCATTTCCTGCTGCTTGCGCACGGCGTACTCCTGGTATTCCTGCTGCTGCTGCTGGAGCTTCTGGTACTGGGCCTGAGCCACGGAAGTGGTGAGGAGGCCTTTGTCTACCTTGTTCTGGAAGTCGTTGGCGTCTTTTTCGAGCTTCTTGCCGCGGCGGTCAATCTCTGCCTGGATACCGCTGGCCTTGGTCTCGAACACGGAGTTGAGGTCGTTGGCCATGTCGTAGCCCTCGAGCACTTTGTCCATGTTGAAGAAAACGATGCTGCCGGCAACGGCGGTGCTGTCCTGGGCGGGAGCGGCCTGGGAGGCGTTACCGCCATTCTGATTGCAGGATACGGTGAAGGCCACGGCAGCGGCTACGCCAAAAATGAGAAGAGTTTTTTTCATTATAAATACTTTTAAAATTAATCGTGTGTGGTTGCAAACGTGCAAAGTTAACTATTTTTTGCGGATTTCCGAAAGATAAGCCTGAATAGTTTTCTCCAGGCCCATGTACAGGGCATCGGAAATAAGGGCATGGCCGATGGAAACCTCGTCGGTCCAGGGAATGGTCTGGATAAAATAAGCCAGGTTCTCCAAAGAGAGGTCATGGCCTGCGTTAAGGCCCAGGCCGCATTCGCGGGCCCTCTGGGCGGTGGCCAGGTAACGGGCTATGGCCTGCTCCGGGTTCTGGGGGAACTGGGCGGCATAGTCTGCCGTGTACAGTTCTACGCGGTCTGCTCCGCAGGCGGCGGCGCCTTCCGCCATCCTGGGATCCGGATCAATGAAGATGGAGGTGCGGATGCCCTTGGCCTTGAAGGTTTTGCAGAGGTCTGTGAGGAGATCTCTGTTCTCCAGGGTATTCCAGCCGGCGTTGGAGGTAATGGCGCTGTGGCTGTCCGGAACCATGGTCACCTGGTCCGGCACCACTTCCAGCACCAGGTCCACGAAGCTGGGGACGGTGGGGTTGCCTTCTATGTTGAATTCGGTCTTGAGGAGGGGACGGATTTCCCTCACGTCCGCGTAACGGATGTGGCGCTCGTCGGGTCGGGGATGGACGGTGATTCCCTCTGCTCCAAAGGCCTCGCAATTGAGGGCGGCGCGGGTTACGTCCGGCACGTTTCCGCCCCTGGAATTGCGGATGGTTGCTACCTTATTTATATTGACACTGAGTCGGGTCATCTTTTCGTTTGTTTTTATGTCGCACAAAAATAAGGAAAATTCTAAGAAATGTGTTAATTTTGGCGTTTGATTTTAGGCACTACTATGAAAATAGGATATTTCATTCTTCGGGAAGAATTAAAGTCCGACGCCCGCATGCTCTCCCTGCTCCGTGACCTGGAACAGGCCACCTTCGAGGTGTACGAGATTCGCACCAAAAACGATGTCCAGCCGGATACGGACCTCGTCCTCTCCATGGGTGGAGACGGGACGTTCCTTTCGGCCGCCCATGTGGTGGCGGATATCGGCCTTCCCATCCTGGGCGTGAACTTCGGCCGTATCGGCTTCCTCTGCGAGAATCGGCCCGAAGATGTCAAGAGAGCCCTCCTGGAGGGAGACTTCCGCATTGAGTACCGGACGGTGCTCAACGCCACCCTCAAGGGTCCGGACGCCCGCAAATCCATTGGCATGCTGCCTTATTCCGTGAATGAAGTAGCCCTTCACCGCAGCGGCTCCGCCGTGCTGGGCATTCACGTGAGCATAGACGGAGAGCCCCTGCCCACCTACTGGGCCGACGGCCTCATCGTGGCCACCTCCTCCGGTTCCACGGCCTATTCCCTCAGTGTGGGCGGTCCCATCTGTATGCCGGATACCAAGGTGCTGGTGGTGGCTCCTATCGCCCCGCACAACCTCAATGTGCGCCCCATTGTATTGCCGGAAACCGCCAAGGTGGACATTTCCTTCGAGTCCCGTGACGGCCGCGCCACCATGTCCACGGACAACCGCGTGGTAGAAATCCAACCGGATTGGAGCATCCACGTAGAGATGGCACAATTTTCGCTTAAACGAATCCGGCTTGCCCAGTCGGGCTTCGTGAAGGCTCTTACTTCACGGCTTTTCTGGGGAGAAGACATGAGAAACAATGGATAGCAACAAGAGAATTCCCAAACACGTTTCCATCATCATGGATGGAAATGGCCGATGGGCTACGGCCCGTGGCATGAGCCGTTCCCGAGGACATATAGAAGGGGTGGAAAGCATCCGTGCCTGCCTGAGCGCAGCCATCGACAGCGGAGTGGAATACCTTTCCCTTTACGCCTTCTCGGAAGAGAACTGGAACCGTTCGGAAGAGGAAGTGATGGGCCTGATGGAACTCCTTTTCACGGAAATGAAGGCAGAACTTCAGCTTTTCCTGCAGAACAAGGCCCGCTTTCTGGTGCTGGGCAACCGTCCCCGCCTGAGCGACAAGATCAACCAGGCCATCGACGAAATGCAGGAGGCCACTTCCAAGGACTACCGCATCACCTTTATCCTCTTTTTCAGTTACAGCGGCCGATGGGATATTCTCCAGGCTATGAAAAAGGCGGCCCGGGAACTTACTCCGGAGCAGTTCCAGGCCCTGGAACAGAAGGATTTCGACCAGTATCTGGTAACGGCCGGCATCCCGGATCCGGACCTCATCATCCGTACTTCCGGAGAGCTCCGCATCTCCAATTACCTGCTGTGGCAGGGCGCCTATTCGGAATTCTATTTCACGGATATCCTTTGGCCGGAGTTCCGGCAGGAGCAGTTTGAAAAAGCTCTGGAGGCCTATGCCTCGCGGGACCGCCGTTATGGAAAAGTGAAATAAAATACTTACCTTTGCAAGATAACATTTAGCTGGAATGACAGGAAAAAAGATACTTTGCATCGCTGCCCTGCTGCTTGCGGCCGTCTCTCTCAAGGCCCAGAGCGGGAAAAGCGGCATTGAGGTAGATTATAACCGTCCCAAAAAATACGTAGTGGGCGGTGTTGGCGTAGAAGGAAACCAGTATTTCAACGAACACCAGATCCTGCAGCTCACGGGTATGCAGCCCGGTCAGGAGATCACCGTCCCCGGAGACGAGGTAACGGGCATTGTCAAGCGTCTGGTGGCCCAGCGTTATTTTGAAGACGTGGCCGTGGTCATTGACTCCCTCAGTGCATCGGCCGATACCGCCTGGTTCAAGGTCTGCATCCGGGAGCGTCCGCGCGTATCCCGCTGGACCTACAGCGGCGTCAAGTCCGGAGAAAAGAAAGACCTGCAGGAGCGCCTGAACCTCCGTCCCGGCCGCGAGTACTCGGACTACGTGAAGAATACTTCCATCGATATCATCAAGCGGTACTATAAGGAAAAAGGTTACCTCAAGGTAGATGTGGACGCCCAGGTGGTGCGGGACAGCATGATCCGCAGCGCCATCCGCGTCAACTTTGACGTGAACAAGGGTCCCAAGGTGCGTATCAAGAATATCAACTTCTCCGGTAACGAACACGTGAAGGAGTACAAGTTGGCCAAGAACATGCACGACACCCACTCCAACAAGTGGTACAACTTCTTCAAGAGCAAGAAATTCAAGGAGAAGGAATACGAGACAGACCGCAAGACCGTCCTGGACGCCTTCAACGAGGCCGGTTACCGTGACGCCCGCCTGGTCCGCGATTCCATCTACTACCTGCCGGACGGCAAGCACCTGGCCATTGACATGGTGTTTGATGAAGGTCCGCAGTACTATTTCCGCAACATCACCTGGACGGGTAACTCCGTCTATTCCACAGACGTTCTCAACGATATTCTCCAGGTCAAGAAGGGAGATATCTACGATATGGTAACCCTTAACAAGCGCCTGCTGGGCGGCGGTAAGGAAAACGAGTACGATGTGTCCAAGCTGTACCGTGACAACGGTTACCTCTTCCTGCAGATCACGCCGGTGGAGATCAACATCCAGAAGGACTCCGTAGACCTCGAGATCCGTATCTCCGAAGGCAAGCCCGCTACCATCAACGACGTCATCATCAACGGCAACGACCTTACCAACGAGCGTGTGGTCCGCCGCCAGGTCATGACCCGTCCCGGTTACCTGTTCAGCCAGTCAGACTTTGAGCGTTCCATCCGTGAAATCGCTTCCATGGGTCAGTTTGACCCGGAAGCCATCATGAAGCAGGGAGAAGGTTACTCCATCCTGCCCAACCAGATCAGCAACACGGTGGACGTAGTATATAATGTAACGGAGAAACCCTCCTCCCAGCTGGAACTCTCCGGCGGTTGGGGCGGTAACACCTTCGTGCTCACGGCCGGTGTAAGCTTCAACAACTTCTCTACCCGCCGTATGCTGGAGAAGGGTGCCTGGCGTCCGGTTCCCCTGGGAGACGCCCAGAACCTCGCCTTCCGCTTCCAGACCAACGGTAAGTACTACACTTCCCTCAGCGCCAGCTTCTCGGAGCCCTGGCTCTTTGGCAAGAAACCTACTTCCCTGAGCCTTTCGGCCTACTATTCCAGAATGACGGACTCCTACCTGGCCATCGGTATCCTGTCCACGGACAAGATGTTTGAGGTCTTTGGCTTCAATGCCGGTCTGGGTACCCGCCTCAAGTGGCCGGATAACTACTTTGTCCTTTACAACGGTCTCAGCTGGCAAACCTACAAGCTCACCAACTGGACCAACAGCTACTTCGCCTTCAACGATGGTATCTCCCACAACCTGAGCTATACCATCAACCTGTCCCGTAACTCCTCTGACCAGCAGATCTACCCCCGTACGGGTTCCGAGTTCACGGCCTCCCTGCAGTTTACGCCGCCGTTCTCCCTGCTCAGAAAGTACACCTACGACGAAGACGGCAACAAGGTGCCGGTCAAGAGCTGGAAAGACGTCAACTACGACGACTGGACCGCCGCCCAGCGCTACAAGTGGATTGAGTACCACAAGTGGAAGGTCAGCGGTACCGTATATACCAAACTGGTGGGAGACCTGGTCCTGATGACCCGCGCCCAGTTCGGTTACCTGGGTTACTACAACCGCAACTGGGGTTATTCTCCCTTCGAGAACTTCCAGGTGGGTGGTGACGGTATGTCCGGTTACATGACCTACGGAGCAGAAATTATCTCCCTGCGTGGTTACGAAGACTATTCCCTCACGCCCAAGAAGATTACTCCTTACAGCCAGAGCATGGAAAGCTATGCCGGTAACGTCTACGACAAGTTCACGGTAGAACTCCGTTACCCGGTGATCCTGCAGCCGCAGAGTACCATCTACGCCCTGGTCTTCCTGGAGGGTGGTAACTGCTGGAGCGACATCCGCGAGTTCAACCCGTTCCAGATCAAGCGCAGCGCCGGTGTGGGTGTGCGTGTGTTCCTCCCCATGATTGGTCTGCTGGGTGTTGACTGGGGTTACGGCTTCGACGACAAGACCAACGGCGGCAGCCAGTTCCACTTTGTACTGGGACAGCAATTCTAACGAGGCACAGTATTTGAAAGAATTGTCCGGAACCTAATTTAGAAGAAAACAAAAATTAATTGAAGATATGAAAAAACTATTTGTCATTGCTCTCGCAGCACTTGCTACCCTCACCGCCTCTGCTCAGCAGTTCGGTAAGGTGAATTTCAATGAACTTGTGATGCTGGCCCCCGAAATGGACGCCGCCCGTGAAACCCTCGCCGCTTCCCAGAAGGAGGCCGAAGAAACCTACGCCGCTATGGTGGAGGAATATCAGGGAAAGTATTCCCAGTATCAGCAGAAGCAGGCCACCTGGACCGCCGCTATCCGCGAGTCCAAGGAGCGTGAGCTCATGGAAATCCAGAACCGCATCCAGGAGTTCCAGCAGTCCATCTCCAACGAGCTTCAGCAGCAGCAGAACCAGCTCACCGCTCCCATCCAGGAGAAGGCCAACAAGATTGTGATGGATCTGGCCAAGGCCAAGGGTCTGGTAGCCCTCTTCGATCTTTCCCAGGCTATCTACTTCGATGACTCCAAGGTGCTTGACCTCACCGCCGAGGCCCGCAAGGCCATGGGTATCCCCGAGAGCCGCACCCTCGAAGCCCTCCAGGCCGAACTTCAGGCCCAGGCCGAAGCCACCCAAGCTAAGCAGTAATCCCATTGATAAACTATAAAAAAACTCCGGCCTTTCGGTCGGAGTTTTTTGTTGGAATCCTTCTTTGTCCTTCCCACGAAGCTCCTTTGGAGCAAAGCGACCCAGGGGGTTTGGGGGATTAGTCCCCCAATGGTTGAATAAAAAAAGGATGGAAGAGGCTTCCATCCTTTTTGCTATGGGACGATTTAGGTGCAACCTAAATCGTCCCCTGCTCGAGCATAGCAGTAGCGACCTTCATAAAGCCGGCGATGTTGGCGCCCTTTACGTAGTCGATGGTGCCGT
>CAMVJR010000039.1 GCA_947167855.1 uncultured Bacteroidales bacterium | reverse complement strand
AACCTCATCAACCCCGTCTCTGCCCTGCAGGGTAAGGTAGCCGGTGTGGAAATCAACGGTTCCGACGGTGGTATGTTCGGCCGCAACAAAATCCTCATCCGCGGTGCTTCCACCCTGGGCAAGAACAACCAGCCCATCTTTGTGGTGGACGGCATCATCCTGGACAACGACGTGGTGGATCCTTCCGCCGACTGGGACGCCGACAACCTGGACTACGGCAACCAGCTCAAGAACCTGAACCCGGACGACTTTGAGACGGTGTCCGTGCTGAAGGGTGCTGCTGCTACCGCCCTGTACGGTTCCCGCGGTCTGAACGGCGCCATCATCATCACCACCAAGAACGGTCGCGGCAGCCGCGGCCTGGGCCTCTCTTTCACCCAGACCATCGGCTTTGACAAGGTAACCTCCGGCCCTCGTTTCCAGAACGTCTTCTCCGAGGGTTATTTCAACGGCTACGGCCAGTATTTTGGCGCCGAGTCCCGCTACGACATCCATCGCCAGAACGTCTGGGCCGAAAGTGATCCCGAAGCCATCTCCCTGCTGCAGATCTATCGTGACATTTCCGGTTTCGGTCGCTCCTTCGGTTCCCGCTTCGACGCTATTGACAAGATGGAGTGGGTAGACGGCAAGATCTACGACTTCAAACCCAAGGAGAACAACTTTGTAGATGCCTTTGACACCGGCTTCAACACCAACACCAATATCACCCTCTCCGGCGGCAACGAGAAGAGCTCCATCTATGCTTCCCTCTCCGAGAAGTACAGCACCGGTACCCTTCCCAACAACAGCTTCAACCGCTTCAACGCCCTCCTCAAGGCCACGCACAAGCTCAACAACGCCATCGAGGTGGAAGGTTCCGTAACCTTCACCAACTCCGATGCCCGCAACGCCCAGCCCAACATTGGCCAGTACTTCATCGGTGAAGGTGAATTTGACCGCACCTACGATGCCAAGTACTTCCGCGACAAGTACAAGGGCGAGCACGGTGGCCTGGCCCAGGCCGCCTATGGCGACGAATGGGGCAACATCCCCGGCCGCGGCGTATGGTGGAGCATCTGGGAGAACAACACTTCCCAGAAGGAAACCGTCGTACGTCCCAACCTGAAGGTCACCGTCCAGTTCACCCCCTGGCTCAAGTGGGTCACCGACGGCAGCTTCAACTACTACTATACCCGTCAGGAGACCAAGCGCCCGGATCCCGGTTACGCCAACTCCGGTAACGACGGCTACTACTCCCTGGCCAACAGCACCCAGGAGCAGACCAACCTGAACACCAACTTCATCTTTGACTACAAGATCAACGATGACTGGCAGATTGGCGGTTTCCTCCGCGGTGAATACTACAACAACTACAGAGAGGCCACGGCCGCCTGGACCGATGGTGGCCTGGTGGTTCCCAACCGCTACTTCCTGGACAACTCCAAGAACCCCGTCAAGGGTAGCGGTTCCGTGAGCGGTACCAAGACCATGCTCTCCGTTGTGGGACAGGCCACCGCATCCTGGCGCGACCAGGTGTTCCTAGAGGTAACCGGCCGTAACGACTGGTCTTCCGCCCTGGTATACGCCGACAAGCACGGTAACTACTCCTACTTCTACCCCTCCTTCAGCGCCTCCTGGCTGCTGCACGAGACCTTCGACCTCCCCAAGAGCATATCCTTCTTCAAGCTGCGCGGCTCCATTGCCCAGGTGGGTAACGATACCGATCCGTATGTGATCAATACCGCCTACACCATCAGCAACTTCCAGCACGACAGCGAGACCGGTACCAACTACATGAACATCCCCAGCTCCGTGTACGACCAGAACCTCAAGCCCGAGCGCAAGACCTCCTGGGAACTGGGTGTGGACTACCGCATGTTCGCCAACCGCATCGGCCTGGACGCCACCTTCTACAAGGAGAACACCCGCGACCAGATCATGAGCGTGACCCTGCCCGGTGCCTCCGGTGTTTCCAGCGCCTTCATCAACGCCGGTAACATCCAGAACATGGGTGTGGAGATTGCCCTCAACACCATCCCGGTGGAGACCAAGCACTTCTCCTGGGATCTGAACTTCACCTTCACCAAGAACTGGTCCAAGATCATTGAACTGAGCGACATGGTGGCCGACTACATCAAACTCCAGGGCGACGCCGACTATGGTAACTACCGCATCGGTTCCGTTGCCAAGGTGGGCGGCACCTATGGTATCCTGATGTCCGACGCCGCAGCCCTGAAGGACTACACCTATGACGAGGACGGCAACATCACCGGCGGTTCCGGCCTGCCCGTGCTGTACAACTGGCAGACCAACTACGGCACCACGCTGTATCGCCGCAGCGGTAAGGTGGAAGAGGTAGGTAACTCCGTTCCGGACTTCCTGGGTTCCCTGAACACCGGTTTCCGCTACAAGAGAGTCACCCTCCGCGCTTCCTTCGACGCCCGCTTCGGTGGCTACGTGGCCTCCTATCCTTCCCACTACGGTACCGCTTACGGCTATCTGGCCACCTCTCTCGAGGGTGCCGATGCCGCTCACGGCGGTGTTACCTACACCTCCCGCTGGGACGGTCTCACCTACGATGACGGTATCATCCCCGAAGGTATCTTCCCCGTGGGCACCAAGATCCCTCAGCCCGACGGCAGCACCTACGAGGTACAGGGTGGCCAGTACGGCACCGGTGAAACCTTCGCCGAGGTTTACGCCAAGGACAAGGTGGATCCCTGCCACGCATCGGCCTGGACCTACTTCACCAACCAATGGGGCACCTTCGTCCTCAAGGACAACTGGTTCCGCAAGCTCAACTACATCGCCTTCCGTGATGTGTCCATCGCCTGGGCCATTCCCGACAAGTGGGCCAACGCCATCAAGTGCCAGGGTATCACCCTCCAGGCCAACGCCCACAACCTGGGTTACCTCCTCAACTCCATGCCCAACAAGGAGAATCCTGAATCCGTCCGCGGCACTGCCGCCTCTGAGTTCCGTATCCGTAACCTCCAGGGCGTGACCACGTACTTCACCTTCACCATCAACGCAAGATTCTAATTCAGGCAAGTACTATGAAAGCAAATAAAGTATTCATTGCATTGTGCATGCTCACGGTAGTAGGCTTGACTTCTTGCCGTGACAAGTTTGCCGAACTGAACCAGAAGCCGGATGCCGTTACCACGGCCGAACCTTCCTTCCTGGCCACCCGCGCCCAGACACTGTTCGAGACCAACGACTACCTGTTCTGGTTCTACAACCAGGCTTACTACTTCAGATGGAGCCAGATGGGTAACTCCGGTGTCTTCTCCGAGGGTTCCTACGGTATGGACGCCTCGGTAGTTCACCGCCAGACGGCCTACATCACCATGCTCACCTACCGAAACGATATCAACCAGTATATTGAGAAGTTTGACCGCCCCGACGCCAAAGCCTATGCCGCCATGTGCGGCGTGCTGGCCGTCTACAGCGCCATCTACGCCATCGATATCAACGGTGACATCCAGTACACGGAAGCTTCCCAGTTCCGCTATGGCGGAGAGCTGAAGCCCAAGTACGACCACGTGGCCGACCTCTACGACCTCTTTGTCAAGGAACTGGACGACTATATTGCCATTTTCAACGACGAGACCCAGGTTGTAGTGGCCAAGCAGGACATCATCTACAACGGCAACATGGCCAAGTGGACCAAACTGGCCAACTCACTCAAGCTCAAGATCGCCGTCCGCCTGTATGCCAACGACCAGACCAAGGCCAGCCAGATTGCCCAGTCCGTGGTGAACAGCACCGACGGCTACATTGACAGCCTGGACGAGGCCTTCATCTTCCACAAGGCCGATGCCGGAACCGGCGGAGACCTGGCCTACCAGACCGGCAACAGCATCTCCATGATTGGCGGCAGCGAGAACGTGATTGACTACATGGTAGCCGCCCGCGACCCCCGCGTTCGCTTCTTCTACACCAAGAACGGCTTCAACTCCAAGATCATCCAGGAGTTCATCGACGAAGGAAAGGCCGACAAGCTTCCTCCTTTCGTAACCGAGAACATCAACCTGGACGCCGAAGGAAACTTTGAATCCTACAAGCTGGGTGAGCCCTGGTGCCGTTACCAGGGACGTCCGGTGGTTTGGGAGCTCTCCCCGGAGTACTACGCCTACGAAGGTATCTACTTTGACTACACCGACCGCTATCAGCTGGAAGTGGACAAGTCCACCAAGTCCTATGGCCTCTTCTCTTCCCTCTCCGAAGAGATGATCCGCGGACGCTGCAGCTATACCGTACCCACCATCCCCGGTGGTCCCGTAATCCAGGACAACACTCAGGTTCCCTGGTGGGGCATGTACCTGGGTGCCGGTGAGACCAACCTGTACCTGGCCGAACTGGCCCAGCTGGGTGCCATCAGCGGCAGCGCCCAGGGTTATTATGAGAAAGGTGTAGAACTCTCCGTGAAAGAGTGGGACTACGTGGCCGGCAAGAACAAGATTCCTTACTACGAAACCACTTATGGTTACGATCCGCTGGAGGCCAGCATCGAGCTCAAGGAAGGCGAAATTGCCACCATGCTGAACACCGACGCCGTGAAGTGGGACGGTTCCATGGAGAAGATCTATCTGCAGCAACTGATGAACTTCACCATGCTCCCCAACGAGCTGTATGTTACCGCCCGTCGTTCCGGTTATCCCAAGGTGGGCTCCACCCTCCTTCCTTACGTGAAGTTCGAGAAATTTGAACTGGCCGGTGTTCCCCGCCGCTTCGAATTCTCCGAGCCCTCCCCTACCGATATCATGCACGATATCCGTATGGAGAACCTGAAGGAACAGGGCCTCACTCCCGGCAAGAACCAGTCCGGTATGGGCCACGCCACCACCACCGTGCTCAACACCGAGCGCCTGTGGCAGGACAAGAACGCTCCCCAGTGGGGCACGCCCAAAAAATAATCGGCCTGTTTTTTGAATGATTCGTGGCGCCGCCCTTGTGACGGCGCCATTTTTAAACTTCTTTTTATGAAACGCACCTTATTGGCCCTGTCGGTCAGTCTGTTATCGGCCTTTTCCCTTACGGCCCAGCAGCCGGTCTTCCTGTTCCCCGATTTCCAGCCCGGGACCCTTTCTTTCCAGGGCTTCGAGCGAAAGGAACAACTGCTCATGAACATTGACGCCATGGGCCAGCGCATCTATTACCTGCAGGGAGAAACGCTGATGGAGCTTACCAATATGTACCTGATAGACACGCTCCAAATCAGTGGAAAACAATTTGTCATGAAGGAAGGGCTCCTGTGCGAACAGTGGGTCTGGCCCGGAGACACCGTATTTATCAACTGGAAGTTTAAGAACGTCAATAAGGGTTCCAAAGGAGCGCTGGGAGCTACGACCCAGAACAAAGTGGATGTCCTGTGGACCAGCCTCACACCCGACGAACCGGTGAAGGGAGAGGGCATGTTTGCCCAAAGGGGGGACTATGTTCAGGAGGTATGGGAACGGAAGGGCAACAATACCTACATCTTCAAAATAGGAGGCGTGCAGTACAAAGCCCAACGGCTCCAGGACCTGTACAAGGCTTTTCCAGACCAGGCTCCCCAGCTCAAAGCCTACATAAAGGAAAAGAAATATACCCTGGAAAACGCGCAACAAGCCATCCAGGTTATTGCCTACTTAAAACAATTGTTTTAGTACACTAAGGCGACCCTCACCGGGCCGCCCTATTTTTTAGGAATTGCTCAGGAGAATACACCGGAGGGAGATGCTCCAACCGGCAAAGGCCCTTCTTGATCTTAAAGTCCTTCACATTGCGGGTAAGAATGCACTCGCATTGGTTACGGACTGCACAGGCGGCCTGAAAGACATCTTCAAAGTCCGGCCCATCCATCATGAGAGCCAGGTCAAACTGCGCGTTATCCATGGGCAGCACTGTAAGAAGAGAAGACATCTGCTTTAAGGTTGGAATGGTGAAGGCCGAGTTCCTCTTTCTGAGGACATAAGCAATATTAGCTAGAGACAAGACCGAAACGCAGACCTCCAGCTCACCGTCTGATTGTTTCTGAAGGATTTGTGCAACCGTTTCGTAACCGGGCCTTTCGTCTATCAGATCCAGTAGCAGGTTTGTATCAAAGAATACCCTGGGCTTCATTTGGACAGGATGTACTGAAGTCTCTCGTCTTGAATATCAGCAGGACCACCGGCAGGCTTCCCGGCCCCTATGAGGCGGAGGATCCGCGCATCCGTTACACCTTTAACCGAAGGGAGCGCCTTCTCTTTTGCGTCTTCCTCCAGTAGCTGCTCTATGTATCTTTTTAAAGACATATTCTTCCCCTTGGCCTTGACGCTAAGGGTTTCAAATACGGAAGATTTGATGTCTATCAGTTTTCTTACGGCGGCCTCCATAGTATATATACTTTTTACAAAGATATATATATTTCTTGATTGGAACAATTATTTATGTTAAATTTGTAGAGTACATATAATGTCCAATATGAAACGTATCCTGATTCCTGTTCTTTTGCTGGTGGCCGCCTGCGCGCCCAAAGCCAGCCTCCCGAAGGTTCCCATACGCACCTACAACGCTCCCAAGACCACCGGTCCCATTGTGATTGACGGCATCCTGGACGAGCCCGACTGGGAAAACGCCCCGCTGAGCGAGCCTTTCGCAGACATCCGCGGAGTGGCCTATGAACCCAAACCCACCAAGAACACCCAGATGAAAATGCTCTGGGACAAGGACAACCTCTACATTGCCGGCATCATTGAAGAAGACAATGTAACGGGTAAACTCACGGACCACGACGCCATCATCTACCACGACAATGACTGGGAAGTATTCATTGACCCGGACGCCGACTGCCGCTTTTACTTTGAGATAGAGCTTAACGCCCTCAACACCGTGATGGACCTCCTGATGGACAAGCCCTACCGGGACGGCGGCAAATTCTACCTGCCCTGGGACCTCCGCGGCCTGCAGACCGCCGTGCACATTGACGGCACCCTCAACGACAACACCGACGTGGACAAAGGCTGGACGGTGGAGATGGCCATTCCCATTGCCTCGCTCTGCGTAGAGTTCCAGACGCCCGAAGACCTGAGGGGCAAGGATTGGAAGATTGGTTTCTCCCGCGTAGAGTGGCTGGTTCCCGGCGGCCCGGAAGAGAACTGGGTCTGGAACCCCACCGGCCTGGTGGATATGCACCAGCCCGAGAACTGGGGCGTACTGCGATTTGTCAAATAATAACACTACGATATGAAAAAGCTTATCCTTGCTGCCGCCGCCGTTCTGATGGCCGCCTGCAGCGCTCCTCAGGCCAATAACGACCCCGCCTCCTTTGTGAATCCCAAGATTGGCACCGGCGGTCACGGCCACGTATTCGTGGGGGCCAACGTGCCCTTCGGCCTGGTTCAGCTGGGTCCCACCAGCATCCCCCAGGAATGGGACTGGTGCTCCGGCTACCACGACAGCGATTCCACCGTCATCGGTTTCAGCCACATGCATTTGAGCGGAACCGGTATCGGAGACCTCTTTGACATTACCGTCATGCCCGTGATCGGCCCCACTACGCCGGCCCGCGGAACGGAGGATGACCCTGGCAGCGGAGCCTGGAGCTACGCCGACCGCACCAAGGAAGTAACCGAGCCCGGCTACTACAGCGTGCCCCTGCTGCGCTACGGCATCACGGCCGAGCTCACCGCCACGGCCCGCGTGGGTATGCACCGCTATACCTTCCCGGAGGCCGATGACGTAGCCATCCTCTTTGACCTGCAGAACGGCGGTTGCTGGGACTCCGTCTACGACGCCGACATGGATGTGATTACCAACGACGGCGGAGACGTGATTGCCCTCAGCGGCCACCGCTACTCCCACGGCTGGGCCCGCAACCAGAAGATTTTCTTCTGGGCCGCCTTTGACAAGCCCCTCTCCGGAGTAGAATTCGAAAAGGGAAAACTTTATGGCCGATGCAAGATCGGGCACACCAACGCCGGTGACCAGATCATGCTCAAGGTAGCCCTCTCCCCCGTATCGGTAGAAGGCGCCAAGGCCAACATGAAGGCCGAACTCCCCGGCTGGGACTTTGAAGCCGTGAAGGAGAGCGCCCGCACCGCCTGGAACGAAGAACTGGGCAAGATCAAGGTGGAGACCTCCGACAAGGACGCCCGGACCGTCTTCTACACCGCCCTCTACCACACCATGATTGCCCCCAGCATCTATAACGACGTGGACGGCCAGTACCGCGGCAGCGACGACGGCGTGCGCCAGGGAGACTTCCGCAACTACACCACCTTCTCCCTCTGGGATACCTACCGGGCCGCCCACCCGCTCATGAGCCTCATCCATCACGACATGATGGACGACGTGGTGGCCACCTTCTACCACATCTACAAGGAGCAGGGAGACCTGCCGGTATGGCACCTGATGGGCAACGAGACCGACTGTATGGTGGGCAACCCCGGCCTTATTGTCTTTGCCGATGCCATTGTAAAGGGCTACAACGCCCGCCTGACCGACCAGGAGATCCTGGACGCCATGGTAACCACCGCCAACATGCCCGACCGCGGACAGAACTTCCGCATGACCTACGGCTACATTCCCGCAGATCTCTACGCAGAATCCGTGGCCAATGATATGGAATACGCCATCGCAGACGCCGCCCTGGCCAACGCCGCCACCTTCCTGGGACAGGACAACCTGGCCGCCCAGTACACGGAGCGCAGCCACTCCTGGAGGCATTTCTGGGATCCCAAGACCCAGTTCCTGCGCGGCCGCAAAACGGATGGCAGCTTCACCGAACCCTTCGACCCCATCTACTCCCGCCATGAAACCTCCGACTATACGGAGGGCACAGCCTGGCAGTACCTTTGGCTGGTTCCGCAGGACGTAGACGGCCTGGTGCAGCTCTTCGGCTCCGAGGAGGCCACCCTGGCCAAGCTGGACGGCCTGTTTGAAGCTCCGGACCACATTGAAGGAGAGAACGCCAGCCCGGACATCTCCGGCCTCATCGGCCAGTATGCCCATGGCAACGAACCCAGCCACCACACCATTTACCTGTACTCCATGCTGGGCCAGCCCGACAAGGCCGCCGATCGCCTGCGCCAGGTATACAAGGAAATGTACTTCAACGATCCCGAAGGCCTGGCCGGCAACGAGGACGTGGGTCAGATGAGTGCCTGGTACGTCCTTTCCGCCATGGGCTTCTACCAGGTGGAACCCGCCCTTCCGCGCTTCTGGTTTGGCGCTCCCCTGTTTGACAAGATGACCGTGAAGGTCCCCGGCGGAGAGCTGGAAATCATTGCCAAGGGCGCCGGCGAACAGAAGCCCCACATCAAGAGCGTCAAGTTCAACGGCAAGCCTTATACCCTCCCTTACATCCAGTACGAAGACCTGATCCAGGGAGGAACCTTAGAATTTGAAATGGGAAAGTAATATGACGCCTTTAAAATTTGAACCTATCCTCAAGACCATTGTATGGGGCGGTGAAAAGATTGCCCCGTACAAAGGCATAGAAACCGACCAGAAACACATTGGAGAAAGCTGGGAGCTCTCCGGCGTAGCCGGCAACGAGAGCGTGGTGGCCGAAGGCCCGCTGAAGGGAAAAACCATCGCAGAGCTCACCAAGGAGTACAAGGGGAAACTGGTAGGAGAGCATGTGTATGCCAACACCGGAGACGAATTCCCCCTCCTGATCAAGTTCATCGACGCCCTCACGGACCTCTCCATCCAGGTGCATCCCAACGACGAGCTGGCGGCTGCCCGCCACAACGGCTCCAAGGGCAAAACGGAAATGTGGTACGTGGTAGCGGCCGATAAGGGAGCCCACCTCCTGGCCGGCCTCACCCAGAAGATCACCCCGGAAGAGTACGCCGCCAAGGTGGCCAACGGCACGATCACCGATGTGCTGGCCCGCTACGACGTGCACCCCGGAGACGTGTTCTTCCTGCCCGCCGGACGTATCCACGCCATCTGCGGCGGCTGCTTCATCGCAGAGATCCAGCAGACCTCCAACATCACCTACCGCATCTACGACTACGGCCGCCTGGGCCTGGACGGCAAGCCCCGCGAGGTACATACGGAACTGGCCAAAGACGCCATTGACTACACCGTGTACCCGGACTACCGCACCCACTACAACCCGGAAAAGGACGAGGAGCAGGAAGTGGTGAGCTGCCCGTATTTCACCACCAGCATCTACGACCTCACCCTCCCCTTTGCCAAAGACCTCTCCGGCATCGATTCCTTCCTGGTAGTGATGTGCCTGGAGGGAGAAGGCAGCCTGGAAGTAGACGGAGAAGAAGTCCCTGTCCACCAGGGAGAGACCGTCTTAATACCAGCTACCGCCGACGACGTTTGTTTTGTCCCCGGCGGCAGCATGAAGGTATTGACCTCATATATCCGTTAGTTCAGTCCGCGTGCACGCATTAAGGCAGAGGGGTCGGGTTCGGCTCCTCTGAACTGTTTGTAGAGGGTCATAGGCTCCTCGGAGCCACCCTTCTCCAGGAAGGTCTGGCGGAAAGCCTTGGCGGTGGCGGGGTTGAAGATGCCATCGGCCTTGAACTTCTCCCAGGCGTCTACGGCCAGCACCTCGCTCCAGAGGTAGCCGTAGTAACCGGCGCTGTAGCCGCTGCCCATGATGTGGTTGAAGTAGGTGGTGCGGTAACGGGGGATGATCTCGTCAATGAGGCCCATCTCCTTGCACACCTTGGTCTCGAAGTCACGGACGCTCTGGGCATCGGTGAACTGGGCCAGCTGGGCCGAGGAAAGCTCGTGCCACTTCATATCCAGGATGGAGGCGGCGCAGAGTTCGCCGGTCATGAAGCCCTGGTTGAACTTGAGGCCCTTCTGGATCTTTTCTACCAGAGCGGGATCGATGGGCTCGCCAGTTTCCCAGTTGTTGGCATAGTTGGCCAGGATCTCGGGAACAAAGGCAAAGTTCTCGTTGAACTGGGAGAACATCTCCACAAAGTCACGGGCCACATTGGTACCGGAGACCGTTACGTAGTTGCACTGGCTCAGGAAACCGTGCAGGGCGTGGCCAAACTCGTGGAAGGCGGTCTGTACGTTGTCAATGGTGAGGAGGCTGGGCTGCGGCTCGGTGGGATCTACGCCGGGAGCCGGGAAGTTGCACACGTTCACGATGATGGGACGTACACCGGCTTCCTGCTCGCGGAAGTTGTTCATCCAGGCGCCGCCGCGCTTGGTGGGACGCACATAGTAGTCGCGGTAGAAGATACCAATCAGGGAACCGTCGGCGTCGGTGATCTTGTAGGCCTTGACGGTGGGCTGATACACCTCCACTTCGCCGGTTACTTCCTCAAACTGGAGACCGTAGATCTTAGAAGCGGCAGTGAACACGCCCTTCATCACACTGTCGGCCTGGAAATAAGGCTTGGTCTGGCTCTCGTCCAAGGCGTACTTCTGGGCACGCACTTTCTCGGCATAATAGCTCCAGTCCCAGGCTTCGATCTTGTGACCGGCTATCTTTTCCATCTCCTTGAGCTGCACCTTGGCGCTGCGCATGGCGGCGTCCATGATGGGCTGCAGGAACTTGTCCACGGTCTCGGGGTTGCCGGCCATCTTGTTGGAAAGCTGATAGGCGGCAAAGTTGGGATAGCCCAGGAGTTCGGCCAGTTCGGCCCTCAGGCGCAGGGTCTCCAGCACAATGGCGTTGTTGTCGTGCTCGTCGCCGTGGTTGCCGCGGGAGCTGTAGGCTTTGAACACCTGCTCGCGCTTGGCGCGGTCGTCGCAGGAACCCATGAAGTCGTAGTACTCGCTCACGGTGATGCCGGTACCCTCCTTGAAGGCGTTGTTCTCGGCCAGCAGGTTCTGACCGAACTTCTGGCTCAGCATGGCCAGGCGGGTGCTGATCTCTGCGAAGCGCTTCTTGGCCTCGGGCTCCAGGCCCACACCGTTGCGCTGGAAGCCTTCGTAGATCTTCTTGACCACCATCTGCTGCTCGCGGGTAAGGCTGGCGGAGTTCTCGTACACGGCCTTGACACGGGCATAGAGGTCCTCGTTCATCATGATCTCGTTGGAAGCCTCGGTGATCAGGGGCATCACCTCTTCCTCGATGGCCTGCATCTCGGGGGTGGAGTCACTCTCGGCCAGGTTGAAGAACACGCCCTGTACCTTGTCCAGGATGGGGCTGGCGTTCTCATAGGGCAGGATGGTATTCTCGAAGGTAGGGGCCTCCGTATTGGCCAGGATGGCGGCGATATTGGCCTTCTGCTCTTCCAGGCCGGCCTTGAAGGCGGGCATATACTGGTCTGTGGTAATCTGGGAGAAGGGGGCCGTCCCGTAAGGGGTATCCCACTCCTGCAGGAAGATGTTGGTAGTTTTCTCTGTGTTGCAAGCAGTAAGCATAGCCATGGCTGCAAAAAAGACTAAGGTTTTCTTCATAGGTTTATAGAAAGATAATTAGATGCGGCAGAAAATGCGGGCCGAAAAACGCGGCGCAGGAGCCCCGTCGCCAAAGTAGGGACGGAAACCCAGGGCCACGCCCAGCTGGCGCTTCTTGTCAAAGGTCCAGGTTTTACCGGCCGATGTATCGATCATGTGCAGGGGCTTGTCAAACTTGTAGCCGGCGTCGGCAAACCAGCCCTTGGCATTCCAGGACAGGCCGCCGTACGCGAAGGTGCACTCAAAGCGGTCCCCCGCCCCAAAATGACCGGCGGTCACCTGCCCCTGCAGGGACAGGTTGGGAATCACGAACACCGGCACCTTAAAGCCAAACTCCAGTCCGGCGTGGATGTCGTCCGTGCCGATATAGCGCTCGTAGAAGCCCGTGAGTTTCATATTGATGCTGTTGGTGTTCAGGGCCACGTTCACATCGGTGGCAAAGGTATCGGGCATGAGGGGATTATACCGGTAAAGGCCCGTATTGGCCGATAATTGCCAGTTGTAGCTCAGGGCATACAGCAGACCCGCCTTGGCCGTATAAATGGCTCCACGGCCCTGGGAAGAGGTGTAGTAGCCGCCCCGGCCGCCCAGATGGAAGCCCCACTTCCCTACGGTGAGCATGCCGCTCAGCCAGCCTTCGGCCCGGTTCTCGGAGGTCATGTCCTGCAGGCCCTTGCGGCCGTCCACGCCGCCGCTCAGGCGCACCAGGCGGCTGGGCTTCCAGCTGAAGGCCGCCGCCGCATGCAACGCGGGACTGCTCAGGCCGAATCGGCCCAAAACCGTGGTATAGGCCTGGAATTTCTGGGAAGGGTTAAAATCGTAGCGGAAGAACGCCATGGGTTCCTGGTCGCGCAGGAAGGCGGCGCTCAGCTGGTGCTTCTCTCCAAAGGCCTTCCCTACGCCCACATACACGGCATAGGGATCGTAGGCGGTTTTGTTCCAGCCTATGCCCGCCACGTTGGCCGCCAGCGACCAGCCGCCGGGGAGTTTCCCGGAGCCGTAGGCTGCATCGGCCCTTAAGCCATATTTGGCCGTATCGTTCCAGAGGGAACCGTAAAAGCCGGAGCGGAAGAGCGAGGCCGTGGCGGCGATTTCCGCCACGCCGTTGTAGCCGCCCAGAGCCGTCTCCAGGGGTTCTCCGCCCGCGTTGAACTTGTTCTCCCGCAGAGCCTCGGACAGGAAACTGGAAGCCGTGGGATCCACCTGGTCCATGCGCACGCCGGCCAGCAGGATTTCCGCATCCATCAGGTGGGCGGTTCCCAGGTCGGAGTCGTTGCCGGAGCCCAGGTAATTCTTCACGTTCCGGTGAATGTCCGTAGCGCCGTAGGGCGCATCCAGCCAGCTGTCTCCGGACCGGTTGATCTCCGAAAGCAGAATGTTGAAGACGTTCTTCTGCTTACCCTCGGTCACCACCACGGGAAGGCGGTTCTCCAGGTAGCCGGAAGCCAGGAAAACGAGGGTATATTCCCCTGCGGGAATTTCTTCCATCCGGAAGTTGCCGTTGGCATCGGCCCTTACCTCCATCACCCATTCGGCGCCATGCAGCATGCGCACGCGGGCATGCTCCACGGGGTAACGGTCCGTCTTGGAGAGTACGCGTCCCTTCACCCCGCCCAGGGGGGTGCTTGCCATCAGGGCTACCGTCCACAGCAGGGCGGTCAAGACACAAAGTAAACGCCTCACGCTATCTTGAAATTTCTATGAACGTAGGATAATGGTCCGAATAGCCCTTGATGAACTTGCCATTGGAGAACGTGCGGAAAGGCAGGCCTTTGTACTGGCCGCTCTGCTGGGTCATGTAGGGCTTGGAATACACCACACCGTAGTATTTTCCCATTTTGCCAATACGGAAGCCCTTGCCGTTCACCAGGGAATTGCTCACCAGGATGCAATCAAAGATGTTGGGGTCTCCCCTGTAATAGAGGGAGCCGATACCGTCGTCCAGCATCTCCCAGAAGGGGTTGAAGAAGTCTCCGGACTTCACCTCGG
>CAMVJR010000038.1 GCA_947167855.1 uncultured Bacteroidales bacterium | reverse complement strand
AAAAGAGAAACTATGTACAAGTACAGGAGAGTGAAAGTAACCAATCCGCTTACGGAGTGGAATGAAAGGTATGTCCTCAGTATAGACAATCATCAGGAGATCATGGAAGCCCTGGCCCACTTCTGCAAGAAGCAGAAAATCAAGGCCGGAGAGATCACCGGCATCGGTGCCATCTCGGAAGCCACCTTCCGTTTCCTGGACCCTGCCACCAAGAAATACGTGGACAAAACCTTTGCCGAGCAGATGGAAATCACCAATGTCACCGGTAACATATCGGTCAAGGACGGGGAGCCTTACCTGCACGTGCACCTCACCTGCAGCCGCCGGGACTATACCTGCGTGGGAGGCCATCTCCTATCGGCCCGTATCAATGGCGCCTGCGAACTCATTGTTACAGACTTTGGCCTCACCCACCTGGGACGCCGCCCGGATGCAGAGACGGGGCTCAACCTGTATGACTTTTAAGCAAAAAGTAGTATCTTTGTACGAATATACATAAATCGGAAAGTATGTCAACCATCAAAAGAAGTGTAGCGGCCATCTGTGCCGGCCTTTTCCTTGTGGCAGGCGTTGCCCTGGCACAAAGTACTATGACCGATAACCAGGTCCTCGAATATGTCCAGCAGGCCATGGCGTCCGGCAAAGGCCGTGACGAAATGGTGGCCGAACTGAGCCTCCGCGGCGTTACCCGCGCCCAGGCCGAGAGAGTCTACGCCCTTTACCAGCAGCGCCAAGGCAGCGCAGAGGCCAAGAGCGTGGTCCAGGACCAGGGCCGTCAGCATTCCGTGAATGCCGTAGGTGACGAAGTAGTGGAATCCGGCGCCATCGTGGCAGCCGAGGAAATGCGCGTATTTGGACGCGACATCTTCCGCAACCGTTCCATGAACTTTGCCCCCAGCGAGAATATGGCCACCCCGCGCAACTACAAGCTGGGCCCCGGAGATGAGGTGATTGTGGATATCTTTGGCCACAACCAGGCCACCCTGCGCCAAACCATCTCCCCGGAAGGAAGCATCAACGTAGACGTGCTGGGCCCGCTGTACCTGAGCGGTAAAACCATCGAGGAAGCCAACACCTACCTCAAGAAGCGCCTGTCTTCCATTTACGGCGGCCTGGATAAGGCCGGTACCGAAATGCGCCTGAGCCTGGGTCAGATCCGTTCCATCCAGATCAATGTGATGGGTGAGGTCTCCAGCCCCGGCACCTATGTGCTTTCCGGTTTTGCCACGGCTTTCCACGCTATCTACCGTGCCGGCGGTGTCAAGGAACCCGGTACCCTGCGTAACATCCGCGTGGTCAGAGGCAATAAGGTGGTTGCCACCATTGACGTATATGAATTCATTATGAAGGGTATCCAGAGCACGGACATCCGTCTGGAAGAAGGAGACGTGGTCCTGGTTCCCACCTATTCGGATATCGTCCAGGTAGAAGGCTCGGTCAAGCGCCCCATGTTCTTTGAGATCAAGAAGGGAGAATCCGTGGCCGACGTTCTGGAATATGCCGGTGGCTTTGCCCTGGAAGCCAATGAGAATGCCGTGACCGTCTTCCGTCAGGAAGGCAAGGCCCTGGAAGTTCACAGCGTTCCGGAGCAGGAGTATGGCACGTTCCGCCTCAATAACGGTGACCGCATTGAGGTAGGTAAGCGCCAGGCCCGTTTCACCAACCGTACTTCCATCATCGGTTCCGTATACTTCCCGGGCACCTACGAGCTGGGAGACACCCGCACCGCCAAGGGTTTGGTAGAGAAGGCCGGTGGCCTGCTGCCGGAAGCCTTCACGGACCGCGTGGTTCTCTATCGTGAGCACCTGGACAAGACCCAGGAGGTTATCTCCCTCAACCTGACCGGCATCATGGACGGCACCCAGCCGGACTTTGTGCTCCAGAACAACGATGAACTCTTCATCGCCAGCAAGGAAGACCTCAAGGACCGCGGTACCATGAGCATCAGCGGTATGGTCAAGAAGCCCGGTGTATATCCGTTCGCAGAGAATTCCACCATTGAAGACTTCATTATCATGGCCGGCGGCCTGCAGGACGGTGCCTCTACCTCCCGTGTAGACGTAACCCGCCGCAAGAAAGACGCCAACGGCCTGGTAGCTACCAGCGATATCGGTGAACTGTATACCTTCTCCCTCAAGGACGGCCTCATTGCCGGCGGAGACCGCGGCTTTGTGCTGGAACCTTACGACGAGGTCCGCGTTCACCAGAGCCCTTCCTACAATGTGCAGCGTCACTTTGTGGTGAGTGGTGAGGTCAACTTCCCCGGTGAATACACCATCACCAACCGTGAGGAGCGTGTGTCCGACCTCATCTCCAAGGCCGGCGGCCTTACGCAGTACGCGTACATCAAGGGCGCCCGTCTGGTCCGCGAAGCCACCGCCGAGGAAATTACCCAGGCCCGTGAACTGGGTCAGCTGCTGGTGAAGCAGATAGACAGCACCGCTGCCATGAACATGGAGCGCAATACTCTTAAGACCGGTACCCGTCATTACAGCATCTCCCTGGATCTGGAGACGGCCCTGAGCAATCCCGGTGGTCCCACCGACGTGATCCTTCGTGAGAACGACCGTCTGGAGATTCCCGTACAGTCCAACGTAGTGCGTGTGTTTGGTGCCGTGATGTATCCCACCGCCGTGAACTGGAACGAAAAGATGACCGTGGCCGACTACATCGACGCCGCCGGCGGTTATTCCCAGAACGCCCGCCGCACCAAGAAGTACCTGGTGTCCATGGGCGGCCGCGCCAAGAAGGTGCGTTCCAACTACAGGGTAGAACCCGGCTCCGAAATCTTTGTCCCGGACAAGGAGAAGAAGAACGGCAAGACGGATTACACCGGCCTCGTGGCCATCAGCTCCGCCGCTGCCTCTGTGGGTACGCTGGGTATGGCCATCGTAACCGTTATCAATACCTTAAAGAAATAAAGCCCTATGGAAGAGAATCTGAACAATCCTCCCTACCAGGAATCTTACGACGACGAGTTTGAGATTGACTGGATGGGCATCCTGACCAAGCTCCTGAAGCACTGGAAGCAGATCATCCTCATTGGCTTTATCTTTGGTTGCCTGGGTGTTGTATCGGCCCTCATGATGAAGAGGTCCTACAACGTCACCATGACCCTGGCCCCCGAGCTGCAGAGCCGCTCCTCTTCCAGCCTTTCAAGCCTCACCAATATGCTGGGTCTGGGCGGTGCAGCTATGGGAAACACCACGGATGCCATGAACATCACCCTCTTCCCGGAAATCAGCCACAGCACGCCTTTTCTGGCCGCTCTGCTGGATGTTCCGCTAACTTCCTACGTGAGCCCCAAGCAGGCCGAGGAGGGAGTACAGCCCAAGCATACCACGGTGTACAAGCACCTCAGCGGGGAAGACAAGCCCAACTACAAGCCCAAGAAGAATGAGAAACCTTACACCGGTGTGGATGACCCCACCGAGCTCACTACCAAGCAGGCAGTGGTTGTCAAGAAGCTGTCCCAGTGCATTGGAGCTGAGGTTGATAAAAAGACGGGCGTGACCACCATCACCGTGACGATGGATGACCGCATGATGGCCAAGCAGCTGGCCGATACGGTGTGCTCCCGCCTGCAGGTGTATGTGTCCAACTACCGCACCAAGAAGGCCACGGACGACTATAATTACTACGTGATGCTGGCCGATGAGGCCCACGAGGAACTGGTAAAGGCGCAGGCCGCCTATGCCCGCTCCGTGGACTATGACCGCAGCGTGATCCTCCAGAGCGGTACGGCCGAAAAGGACCGCCTTCGCGAGGAAGCTTCCCTGGCCAACCAGATTTATTCCCAGATGGCCCAGCAGCGTGAGCTGGCCCGCGCCAAGATCCAGGAAGAGAAGCCGGTGTATGCCGTTGTGCAGCCTGCTACGCTGCCCCAGCGCCCCGTGAACAGCCGCGCCAAGCGCGTGCTCATCTGGGGCTTCGTGGGTGGTTTCCTGGCAGTGGTCTGGTATGGTTTCGGCCAGGACTTCTTAAAAAAATTCCGCACAGACGTTAAAGAAAAAATGGACGAAGAGTAAGTCGTCCTAACCAAGCTTATGCGCCACAAATTAATAACCATCCTGGCCCTTGCCGTTTTGGCGACGGCCTGTTCGCAGCCTGTGTCCAATCCTTCCAAGAAACTGGGAGACTGGGCCGAGTATGTGAACCCCATGGCGGGCACCCTGTCCACCTTTAACCTTTCCACCGGCAATACCTATCCGGCCATAGCCGTGCCGTGGGGCGCCCATTTCTGGACGCCGCAGACGGGAAAGAATGGAGACGGCTGGACGTATCGCTACGATGCCACGCACATCCGTGGCTTCAAGCAGACCCACCAGCCCTCGCCCTGGATCAACGATTATGGCGCCTTTAGCTTGATGCCCGTGACCACGGGTCCGTATTATGACGAGGAAAAGCGAGCCAGCTGGTTCTCGCACAAGACGGAAGTGGCCAAACCCTACTATTACAGTGTCTATCTGGCCGACCACGACGTAACCGCCGAGCTGGTACCCGCTTCCCATGCGGCCTGGTTCCGCTTCACCTATCCTGAGTGCGAGAAGTCCTATCTGGTGCTGGACGCCTACGAGGGCGGCAAGGTGGAAGTGGTGGACGACCACACCATTCGCGCCTGGGCCGTGAACAATCACGGCGGCGTGGCCCCCAATTTCTGCAACTACATCCTGGTCAAGAGCGATACTCCCTTTGAAGTAGAGAAGAGCCCGGCCAACATAGCTATGGTCTCTTTCCCCACCACCAAGGGACAGGTGGTCTCCCTCAAGGTAGCCTCTTCCTTTATCAGCATGGAGCAGGCCCGCCTGAACCTGGGAGAAGTGAACGACCCGTTTGAAGAAGTGATGATGTATTCCCAGACGGCCTGGAACCAGGCCCTGGGCGCCATTGAAGTGGAAGATGACAACATAGACCACCTCCGTACGTTCTATACCTGCCTGTATCGCAGCCTGCTGTTCCCGCGGGATCTGGCCGAAATTGGCATGTTTGGCGTGCTGCAGCACTACAGCCCGCACACCGGAGAGGTGGAGAAAGGTCATTTCTACACCGATACCGGCTTCTGGGATACTTTCCGCAGCCTCTTCCCCCTGATGAACCTGCTGTATCCGCAGGTGTCTTCCCAGGTGCAGGAAGGTCTGGTGAATGACTACCTGGAAAGCGGTTTCCTGCCGGAATGGGCTTCGCCGGGTCACCGGAACTGCATGGTGGGCAACAACAGCGCCTCCGTGGTGGCCGATGCCTATCTCTCCGGCATCCGTGACTACGACATTGGAAAACTCTGGGAGGCTGTTACCCACGGCGCCCACGCCGTGCATCCCACGGTGGGCTCCAGTGGCCGCCGGGGCTGGGAATACTACGACAAGCTGGGCTATGTGCCCTGCGACGTAGGGATCAACGAGAATGCCGCCCGCACCCTGGAGTACGCCTACGACGACTGGTGCATTTACCAGCTGGGCAAGGCCCTCAATATCGACGAGGAACAGCTGGCTCCCTACCGGAAGGCAGCCATGAACTACCGCAATGTCTTTGATCCGGAGTTCAAGCTGATGAACGGTCGCCAGGCCGATGGCACCTTCCGTCGGCCCTTCAGCCCTCTCAAATGGGGCGGAGACTTTACGGAAGGCAACTCCCTGCACTATACCTGGAGCGTGTTCCATGACATCGAAGGCCTGATTGGCCTGATGGGTGGAGAAGACGCTTTCAACGCCCAGATGGACACCGTCTTTGTGATGCCGCCCAAGTACGACGACAGCTACTACGGTTTCCCCATCCACGAGATCATTGAGATGACCGTGATGGGCATGGGCAACTACGCCCACGGTAACCAGCCCATCCAGCACATGCTGTACCTCTACGACTGGAGCCGCCAGCCCTGGAAGACCCAGGCCCGCGTGCGCGAAGTCATGGAGAAGTTCTACACCCCTTGGGCCGATGCTTACTGCGGTGACGAGGACAACGGCCAGACATCGGCCTGGTATGTCTTCTCTGCCCTGGGCTTCTATCCCGTGTGCCCCGGAAGTGGCCAGTACGCCCTGGGTACGCCTCTGTTCAAGAAGGCCACCCTGCACCTGAACGGCGGAGACGTGGTCATCGAGGCCCCGGACAATTCGGCCGAGAACTTCTATGTGAACGACCTGCAGGTGAATGGCCAGGAGTGGACTCGCAACTACCTCCTCCAGTCGGATCTGCAGAAGGGTGCCAAACTGCACTTCAAGATGGCCGCCCAGCCCAACTACAAGCGCGGCGTGGCCGATGACGATAAGCCTTATTCCTTCTCCATCGCTGAACCCAACGCTCAATAATAATCTTCGAGGGGGCTCTGCCCCCTATTATCCCCCGCGGCCTCCGGCCGGTCGCTCTGATGAGCGACTTAGTTACTGATACTATGAAGAGACTGTTTTTTATTTTATCCTTATTGTCTGCGTTGAACTGCAGCGCGCAGAAATACCCGGATCAGCGCCCTGCTCCGCAGGACCGCCTGTTTGTGTCCGAGGCCGTGGAAGCCAAGATTGCCCAGGTGGCTCCGCAGCTGACCAATCCCAAGTTGCGCTGGATGTTCCAGAACTGCTTCCCCAACACGCTGGATACCACCGTTCACTTTGACGAGGAAACCGGTCTCACGTTTGTGTATACCGGAGACATCCACGCCATGTGGCTCCGGGATTCCGGCGCCCAGGTGTGGCCGTATGTAGACCTGTGTGCAGAGGACGCCCACCTGCAGAAGATGCTGGCCGGTGTAATCAAGCAGCAGTTTACGCTTATTAATATCGATCCGTACGCCAATGCCTTTAACCAGGGTCCTACCGGCGATGCCGGAGACCCGGACGATACCGGCAAGCCGCAGGATCCCAACGTGTGGGAGCGCAAGTGGGAGATTGACTCGCACTGCTATCCCGTCCGTCTGGCCCACCATTACTGGAAAGTCACCGGAGACGCCTCCGTGTTTGACGAGGTCTGGCTCAAGACCGTGGAGAACATCCTGGAAACCTTTACGGTGCAGCAGCGCAAAAACGGAGACGGCCCGTACTACTTCCTGCGTGTGACGGACCGCCAGCTGGACACCAAGGCCCGCGTGGGCCGGGGCCATCCCGTGAACCCGGTGGGTCTCATTGCATCCTCTTTCCGTCCTTCGGATGATGCCACTCAGTTTGAGTTCCTGGTTCCCTCCAACTTCTTTGCCGTGAGCGCCCTCCGCCAGATGGCAGAGATTCTCTCGGAGGTAAACCATGAGGCCGGCCTGGCCGCCCGTGCCACGGCCCTGGCCAATGAGGTGGAAGGCGCCCTTAAGAAGTACGCCGTGGTCAATCATCCGGATTTTGGAGACATTTACGCCTACGAGGTGGACGGCTTTGGCAACGCCTACATGATGGACGACGCCAACGTGCCTTCCCTCCTGTCCCTGGCCTATCTCATCCCGGAGATGGCCTCCGACCCTCTCTATCAGAATACCCGTCAGTTTGTCTGGAGCTCTTCCAACCCTTATTTCTGGAAGGGAAAGGCCGGAGAAGGCATCGGCGGCCCCCATATCGGCCTGGAAGCCATCTGGCCCATGAGCATCATGATGAAGGCCTTCACCGCCACCGACGACGCCGAGATCAAGGCCTGCATGGAGCAGCTCCTGAACACCGACGCCGGCCTGGGCTTCATCCACGAGAGCTTCCACAAAGACGACGCCCGCAACTTCACCCGCCCCTGGTTCGCCTGGCAGAACACCCTCTTCGGCGAACTCGTTATCAAACTGGTGAACGACGGCAAACTCGATGTGCTGAACAGCATCCGGTAGCGCGTCCGGCCTATTTTCTTGCCGGCTCGACACAATATCGGCCCTACAGGCACTTCCAGCTGTCGAGGCGGCAATGGTCTACCTCCACGAGATAGTGCCGGTCTTCAGGAGATCCTGGTGGGAAATGCGGTAGCCTTTGGTTTTGCCATCGACCTGAGCCCTGGAGGCTTGGGCCGATGTTTTTGTAATGGTGAGCGTGGAGCCGCCGGGGAGTGTGACCACGGCTTTGTCAAAGGTGGGACGCGTGAGGGTGAAGTCAGGCTGGGCGGGGCAGTCGGGGTAGAAACCCAGCATGGAGAAGACAGCCCAGGCGCTCATGGTGCCGGTGTCGTCGTTGCCGGGGATGCCGTCCGGGGCGTTCTTGTAGTTGGTTGCCAGGATCTTCTCCACGGCGGCCCAGGTGCGGGGCTCGCAGCCTTTGAAGCGGCTGAAGAGATAGGCGTAGATGATGTCCGGCTCGTTGGCGGGGTCGTACAGACCGTCGTCAAATACGTGCTGGAGGTTGTTCACAAAGGCCTTGGTGCCGCCCTGGAGCTTGGCGTAGCCTGCGACGTCGTGCGGAACGGCAAAGGTATAGTTCCAGGCGCTGCCTTCGTGGAAACCGGGGGCGTTGGAGAAATCGGCCCCGTCTTCCGGATTAAACGGAGTGAGGAAACTGCCGTCTTTCAGGCGGGGACGGAGGCACTTGTCGGCCGGGCTCCAGTAGTTCTTGTAGCCCAGGGAGCGCTGGTAGAAGCGGTCGGCATCGGCCTTCCTACCCAGATCCAGAGCCAGGCGGGAAAGGGCGTAATCGGCCACGTAGTACTCCAGGGCGTGGGAGACGGAGTTATCTCCGGAGAAATCGGCGCTGAAGTAGTTCAGCGGCACATAGCCCATGGATACGTACGGGTCGTTGTCCGGGCGCATGAGGTTCTGCGCGCCGGGGGTATCGGCCGATTTCAAGAAAGCCTCGTAGGCCGTTTCAATGTCAAAGTCCCTGAGGCCGCGGAGCCAGGTATCGGCAATGACGCAGATGGCGGGGTCTCCCTCCATGGTCCACGTTTCGCGGCCGTAGAGCTCCCACTTGGGCATCCAGCCCCATTCGCGGTACTGGTCAATCATGGAGCGGACCATGTCTACCTGCTTCTCGGGCCACAATAAGGTCATGAGCTGGTGCAGGTTGCGGTAGGTATCCCAGAGGGAATATACGGTGTAACGCGTATGGCCTGGCTCTACCCGGCCGATGCCGCCGCTCTCCATGAGCGGGTAGCGGCCGTCCACGTCGTTGAGTACGTTGGGATGCAGGAGGGCGTGGTACAGGGCTGTGTAGAAGATGGTGCGCTGGTTCTGGGTGCCGCCCTCGATGGCGATGCGGCCCAGGTGGTCGTTCCAGTCTTTATCGGCCTGCTGGCGAATCTTGTCAAAGGCGAAGCCCTGCTGCTCGGCCTCCAGGTTCTCCCGGGCGCCTTCGATGCTCACGAAGGACACGCCCATCTGCACCTGGATCTGCTCTCCGGGCTGCAGACCCTCGTAGTGGAACCAGTAGCCTATGTCGTCTCCGCTGAGCTCGCGTGAGTAGTTGGCGTAGATCTTATACTTGCCGGCATCCGAGTCCCAGGCGGCTTCGGCCGTCATGGGACGCTGTTTTTTCCAGTAGCCGGCAGCCTCCGGGGCTTTGCTTACCCGCATCACAAAGTAGATGGGGAAAACGGCGTTGCGATTGTAACAGAAGGTGCCGCAGAGCTTGAAGCCCTCGATCTCTGTGGCGTTTACCTGGCGCACCGTGGCGCCGCTCTCGTTGGTGAGGCCTTCTCCCAGGTTCAGGAGGATGTTGCCCTCGCCACCCGGGAAGGTGTAGCGCTCCAGGGAGGTGCGGGTGGTGGCGGTAGCTTCGGCCTTTATGCCGTTCAAAAGTTCAACGCTATAGTAGCCGGGATGTGCCACCTCGTTGCGGTATTCGCTTCCATATATATGATAGTCTACCTGCAGCGGACCGGTGGTGGGCATGGTGAGCAGCGCGCCCAGTTCCGGGCAGCCCACACCGGACAGGTTCACATGCGTGAAACCGGTGAAGAAACTGTTCTCCGCCACATACGGCGTGCTCCACCAGCGGCTGTCCTTGTCCCACACATTGAGCTGCGAGCCCATCACATTGAACGGACTCACGCTCATAAGGCCGTTGGGCACCACGGCGCCGGGGTTGCAGGCACCAAAATTAGATGTGCCGATAAACGGATTCACCCACTCGGTCTGGGCATGGACCGCTCCCGCCAAAAACAGCGCAGCGGCCAGGACAGCGATACGTTTCATAAGCCATGCGATTTGTACAAAAATACGAAATATTTTGGACATGCGGGCCCCGGGCCTTTTGGCCGTTGCCGCCTCGACAGCTGGAAGTGCCTGTGGGGCCAATTTTGTGTCGAGCCGGCAAGGAAAAGGGCCGAAATGGCCAAAAACACTGCCGCCTCGACAGTCAGAATACCGTAGAAGGCGGATTCCGTGTCGAGGCGGCAGGCTTACAGCACAAGGCATCGGCGAATCTGATGCTCCGGGATATGGAATTCATTGAAAAGCTGCCGGCCGATACGTTGTTTCTCAGAGTCCGTGAGCTGATACACAGTCTTTGTCGTCTGCAGGATGTCGTTGTCAATAAGACGACAGACATCCAGGTCCTGGAGACGGGCGCGGGTGTAGTATCGGCCCGTTTCATTCTTTAGCATCTGAGCGATAGACTTTTCGTCTCCCAGTTCTATGTCCGCTAGCGTAATGGGTTTGACGGTCCGGTCTTCCAGTTGCTCCTTCTGCCAGCTCTCGTCCGTGAGTCGGTTCATCTGGAAGAGGAAGTTCCTGGGAGACCCGTAGTACTGCTCTGCCCGGCGGAGTTCCATAAAACTACGCCGCACGAAGATGCCGCTTTCGTTCATCTGGTACTCGTCGGGGAACTCGGCGTGACGGGGCAGGATAGATGCCATTTCTGAACGGGTCCAGGTGGCCGGTTTTTCTGTCTGGAGGCCGATATCTTCTACAAACATATCCCGGACGCTGCAGTACTTGTATCCAAAGGCGGTGGGTGCGGCACCGTGGTGCAAGCCATTGCGTAGGATATAGTTGTCCAGAACCATCTGGTGGACATGGCCCAGTACCTTTAATAGAAATGTGTATTTCTGCCCTAAGCGCCCGGCCCGGTTATACTTTCTGTTAAAGTAGCGGGTATAGGATAACCTCAGATTGGAGGCAAAGTGCATGGGGTCACTAGAAAAGATGTTCAGGTGGGCATGGGTAGACATCTCGGCGTCTGCCAGCAGTTCGGTCTGTTCTGCAAAGACCCGAAGGGCCAGGAGGTTCACAAACACACCGTGGTCTTCTTCATCCCGGAACATCACCTCATCGTGGGAGGTAAAGCAGATATGATACGATTCTTTCATGCCCGCCAAGATAGGAAGCGTGCATCAGAATACCTACAATCGTAAAAAAAGTTGTGTTGTTTCAGATGGTATTTTGTGTGTTTCTTACGAAAAACCATTAAATTTGTGAAGCAACTCTTAAGGAGTTGCCATACATAGATTTAGCATTTGCTATTTATTCGGTTGCCAGAAACCTAGGAAATTTCACCAGTCAACCCGGATGAGTCGCGAATGTCTGCGCTTTGGCGTGGACTGGACTTATCTGTTGACAAGGCTTTCCTAGGGCCGCTGGCATGGATTAGAAAAGTCCATGCCTTTTTCGTGCCCTGGAGCGCCTGAGTCAAGGATAAGTCGCAAGTGCCGTAAGAGCGCAGCTTATGGCCAACAATTCGAATCTTGGCGCCGCTAAGGCTGCCAAGAATGACGAGTTCTACACCCAGTATGCCGATATCCAAAAGGAGATAAACGCCTACCTGGAGTACAACCCGGACACCTTCCGTGACAAGACAGTCCTTCTGCCTTGCGATGACCCCGAGTGGTCCAACTTCACCCGTTTCTTCGCCCAGAATTTCGAGCGATTGGGCCTCAAACGCCTGATCAGTACGTCGTTCGCCGTAGAGAGCAAGAAGTACAAAGACTACGAGCCCACCCTCTTCGAGACGGAGAGCCCTTGGTTCGATGCCGACAAAACCCGCATCAAGGGCAAGATCTTCGAACTCACACGGGATACCAACGGCAGTGGCCGGATAGACATCGACGACCTGGAGTGGCACTACCTGGAGGGCGACGGAGATTTCCGCAGCCCCGAGGTCTGCGCCCTCCGAGACCAGGCCGATATCATCGTCACCAATCCACCGTTTTCATTATTTAGAGAGTTCGTTCACTGGATTATTAGTTCCCATAAACAGTTTCTGATTATCGGTAGCCAAGGTGCCGTCGGATATAAAGAAGTATTCCCTCTGGTAAAGGATAATCTCATCTGGCTTGGCGCAACCGGCTTTGCCTCTGATATGGTCTTTGGAGTACCCAAGGATGCAGACGTTGATCCGAAGGACAGAGCAAAAGCTGCTCGCCTGGGATATGTGGGAAACTATACCAGACTGGGGAATTCCTGCTGGTTCACAAACTTGGACCACGGACGCCGCCATGAGCCGCTGAAGCTAATGACCATGCAGGATAATCTGAGATTTGGGAAGCATAAGGATCTTGTGTCGAGAGGCTCATACGAGCGGTATTATCACTATGGTTTTATAGATGTGCCTTATACGGACGCTATTCCATCAGACTATAACGAAGAAATGGGCGTTCCTATTACATACTTGGCAAAGCACTGTCCAGAGCAATTTGAAATAATAGGTATGAGCACCTTCTTTGCTACAGTAAAGCCAGAAGGTTTGCCGAAGGCCAAACAAGGAGGACCACAATTCTATGTGCTCCGGGACGGAGAATATGTGAGAATGTATAACCGTATTATTATCCGTAAAAAACAATGACAATAGCCGAAGCCCCAGTCTATCGGCCCATAAAACCAGAGAATATGATAGCACGACTTGTAACCGACTGGTCCATTGGAGACATTTGCAAAGGGTTCCAGTATAACGAATACGAAGGCAAGGGCCTGTACGGCCTTTCGGGCCGGCTCACCATTCAGCCGGAGTTCCAGCGTCACTATCTGTATGCCGAGAATGGCGGCAAGAAGGAAGTGGATGTGATTCAGTCTGTCCGCAACGGCTATCCGCTGGGCCTCATCTACTTTTCCAAGGTGGGAGAAGACCGTTATGAAGTTCTGGACGGTCAGCAGCGCATTACTTCATTAGGGCGTTTTCTCACAGAGAAGTTCGCCTGGATTGATGCCGATGGGCGTCCCTGGTACTTTTCGGCCTTGAATCCCGACGAGCAGGAGAAGTTCCTGAACACCAAACTCCTTATCTACGTATGTGAGGGCACGGAAAAGGAAATCAAGGACTGGTTCCGCACCATCAATATCGTGGGCATTCCGCTCAATAATCAGGAAACCCTGAACGCCGTGTATTCGGGTCCGTTTGTGACCAAGGCCAAAGAAGAGTTTTCCAACTCCAACAATACCAACATCAACAAGTGGAGCTGCTTCATTCCGGGCACAGCCAAGCGACAGGATTACCTGGAGGCGGCCCTGGACTGGGTGAGCAAGGGCCACATAGAAGACTATATGGCCGCCCATCGCTATGACGAGGATATTACGGAACTCAAGGCATACTTCACCTCCGTCATCGACTGGATCACCTCCGTCTTTGACATGACCCCGGAGAAGGAGATGTGCGGTCTCAGATGGGGCGAGCTCTATGAGCGCTTCCATAAATCGGCCTATGACCCTTCAGCGGTGGCCGATAAGCTCCGGGAACTCTACGAAAGCTTCTATGTAAAGGACAAGAGGGGCATCTACGAATTCATCCTGGACGGTTGCCAGAACACCAAACTACTCAATGTCCGCGTATTTGACGACCCCACTAAGAAAGCCGTGTACGCCCGACAGACGGCCCTGGCCCGGGAAAACGGAGAATCCAACTGCCCGCTGTGCGCCGTGGGCCACGATGCCAACCACACCAAGATCTGGGACCTCAAGGACATGGACGCCGATCACGTGACGGCCTGGTCCAAGGGCGGCGACACGGACATCTCCAACTGCCAGATGCTCTGCAAAACCCACAACCGCGCCAAAGGCAACCGCTAACCATTGCCGCCTCGACAGCTGGAAGTGCCTATAAGGCCGATTTTGTGTCGAGCCGGCAAGGAAAAGGGCCGAAATGGCCAAAAACGCTGCCACCTCGACAGCTAGAATGGCTTCTGAGGCCGATTTTGTGTCGAGGCGGCAAGGTAAGGAAGGGATCTCCGGTCGGAGCCGGGAGAAGGTGGCCTAGAGAATGCTGGTTTTCTTGGTCCAGTCGATGATCTCCGGGATGTAGCCGAAGGCGAGGCCGGTGACGGTGTCGGCGCAGCCGTAGTAGATGGCGATGCGGCCGGTGGCGGAGTCGTGCAGGGCGGCGCAGGGGAACGTCACGTTGGGCACATCTCCCATGCACTCGTACGGCTTCTGGGGGCTGATGAGGTAGGGACCGCTGCGGGCCAGGACCTTCCAGGGCTCGTTCAGATCCAGGAGGGCGCTGCCAAAGCTGTACACGTAGCCGTTGCAGCTGTGGAGCACGCCGTGGAAGAACAGGAGCCAGCCTTCGGAGGTCTCGATGGGAACGGGACCGGCACCAATCTTCATGCACTGCCAGGCGCTCTGCTCAAACGGGGCGGGAGCCATCACGTGGCGGTGGTGTC
>CAMVJR010000037.1 GCA_947167855.1 uncultured Bacteroidales bacterium | reverse complement strand
TACGGCCTAAACTGTGCTTTAGGCAGGGTCAAGGAGTGGGGGTAAAGCACGAAACTGGGCACAGAAGGCCGAAAGTGTGCTTTAGGCACGGCCGCGGGGGAACGAAAATAGCAGAGCTGCTAGGCTCTGCTATTAAGTCTGGATGACTGGACTTGAACCAGCGACCTCCTGGTCCCTAACCAGGTGCGCTACCAACTGCGCTACATCCAGAAGTTGGGACCGCAAATGTACGGCTTTTTTTATAAACTACCAAAAATAATCGGCCTTTTTTTCCACTATTTTAGTTCGATCAAAATAACGCCGTTGGCACCCTGGACTCCGTATATGGCACAGGAGGCGGCGTCTTTGAGAACCGTGATGGATTTGACGTCGTAGGGAGAGATGGAGGAGACGTCGTTGACGGGAACGTTATTGACCACAAACAGAGGATCTCCGCCGCCGCTACGGCTGCCGGCGCCGCGGATGCGGACCTTGTGACCTTCTACATCCACACCGGCGCATTTGCCCTCGATCATCTCATAGATGTCGCGGTAATACTGGGTGTCTGTATTTACATCCACGGTAGAAACAGAGGTGGTGAGCTGCTTGCGTTCAACCGTTCGGCCATAACCTACGTTCACGGGATCTTCCTGCTCGGTCTGGGCAGTCTGTACAGAGGAACCACAAGCCGTGAGGATCAGCAAAAGCGATATGAGAACATTCTTTTTCATAATCTGCATGTTTTAGTGTTTCTGTAGCACATTCAAATCATATGCCAGAAAAAATAGGTATCTTTGCATCCACTATGAGTGTATACAGGACTTTACCGGAATCGGAATTCCAGGATATCGCCAGCCGAATCCTGCTGGAAGACAACCATCTGCTCATCTTCAACAAGCGGACGGGAGAGATTGTGCAGGGAGACAAAACCGGCGATGAGCCCCTCAGTGAGACCCTCAAGGCCTTCATTGCCCAGCGGGACGGCAAGCCCGGACAGGTGTTCATGGGCGTGCCCCACAGGCTGGACCGGCCGGTGAGCGGCGTAGTCCTGTTTGCCAAGACCTCCAAGGCCCTGGAGCGCCTGAACGAGATGCTCCGCAAGGGAGAGATCCACAAAACCTACTGGGCCCTGACTGCCAACAAACCTGACAAAGAGTCCGATACCCTCATAGACAATCTGGTCCGGAACGAGGCCCAGAACAAGTCTTACGTTGCCAAAAACGGCAAGGAGGCCAAGCTCCACTACACCCTTATCCAAACCACCGACCGCTATTTCCTTCTGGAGATCCAGCTCTTCACCGGCCGTCACCACCAGATCCGCTGCCAGCTCTCCCACATGGGCTGTCCCATCAAGGGAGACCTCAAGTACGGCGCCAAGCGCTCCAATCCGGACGGCGGCATCAGCCTGCTGGCCCGCCGGATACAATTCATCCACCCCGTCAAGAAGACTGAGGTGGATGTAACAGCCCCTGTTCCAGAAACCTGGAAAGGGATAGAAGGATAACGTGCCCCAAACGGCCGGATTATTATTTTAATTTATCCATTTGCTTTTTGCGGACTCGGGAGCACCAGAAACTGGGTGACTCCCCCATCACCTTCTTAAAACTTTGGTTATAAGAAGTGGTGGAATGAAATCCGCAGAGTTCGGCCATTTCCGTTATTCGCAGGCTCATATTCTTCCGGAACACATCCATCGAATACATAATCCGGTAATAATTAACATATTGCCGAAAATTCTTGCCCGAAAAACGGTTGATGGTTTTGCTCAGGTAGTATTTATTGGTAAAGACAGCATTGGCCAGATCCTGTAAAGAGAATGTCTTTACAAGGAATGGCCGAAATTCTGTCATATACCTACAGCACCTGTCGTACAGGTATTGGTCGATTGCTGCCAGTTCATAGGGTTCGGACACAAGGTCCGTCTTTTTGGGCTGTTCCATAACAGCCCGGATCCGGGCTTCCTTCCTCCGCAGGCGCAAATACAGTACCAGGCAAAGCGCTACCGCCAACGCACAGAGAAGAGCCAGGACAAGCTTTGCTAAGTCCATATACAATTCTCAGTGGCCGCCGGGGACACGTTATTTTAAAGAGCTCTTATTTCTTAATGGTCTCAAAGCCCTTACCGTATACACCGTTCACGGAGCTTACGGAGAGGAAGGCATTGGGATCCAGCTGCTTAATATAGCGCAGCATGAGATTAAGGTCGGTTTTACGGGTCAGGACCATCAGGACCTTGGTGTCCTGCTTGGTGTACCAGCCCTTGCCATCCAGCACGGTGACGCCGCGGTGCATCTCCTTGGAGATGGCATCGGCAATCTTCTCATATTCCTTGGAGAGGATAAACAGCTGCACACTCTGCTGCGAACCGGAAATATACATATCCAGCACGTAACTGTTCACCGTAACCAGGATGAGACCATATAGGACGGTGGTTATCTTCTCTGCCAGTGGCATCTTGAACATCACCGGGTTGCCGGCTGCATCCAGCACGGGCATGCCGTTGGCATCCAGCTCATTCACATAGGAAGGGATGAGCAGGGACGAGCCGATGATGATGAAATCCAGCACCAGGATCACCTTGCCGGGCGACACGTTGTGGTACTTGGTATAGATGAGGGCTATGATGTCCGTTCCGCCGGTGGAACCACCGTTGGAGATGCTCATACCAATGCCGATACCGGCCAGCAGGCCGCCCATGAGCACGCTCAGGAGCTTGCCGTTGTCGATGGCCAGCGTCTTGATGATGGTGGTGGGCACCATGCCCGGCAGGAAACGCAGGGCAATGGAGGCCAGGATGATGGCATAGATGGTCTTGGCGCCAAATCCCATTCCCAGAATAAAGAAAGCCGCCGCCACCAGGATGGCATTGAGCACAAAGTAGGAATAACCCATCTGGATCTTACCGCCCGTAGCGTACTGGATCATGGAGCTGATACCGGATACGCCTCCACCAATGAGGTTGTTGGGGATGAGGAACACAGACCAGGCCGTAACGTAGATAAGGATTCCCAAGGTGACCAGCAGCCACTCTTTGACATGGGTGAAGATGGTTTTTTGGAGAACAGGCATAGCTATTGGTTATTCTGTTTTTTCTTTTTACTGCGGGACAGGCCGGTCTTCATCTCGTCAAAGCCTTCTCCGTACACGTTGTTGGCGGGCACGATGGTCACAAAGGCCTTGGGATCGATCTCCTTGACGGCTTTCACCAGGTCCGTGAGCTCAATCTTGCGGAGCATCACCATAAGCACCTGACGGTCTTCCTGCGTGAACCAGCCGATGGCCTTGAGGGCGGTGACGCCGCGGCCCATGATGCGGGTGATGTAATCTCCGATGAGCTCCAGCTGGCTGGAGAAGATGAGCACCTGCACGGAAGATTCCTTACCCAGCAGGATCATATCCAGCACATAGGCGCACACACCCATGGTAATGTAACCGTACACCACATCCGTAAAGCAGTGGCCGGGGACAAAGATCAGAAGCGTGATGATCACGAAGTCCGCCATCACGTAGAATCGGCCGATGGTAATGGGCCAGAACTTGTTCACGATGAGGGCCAGGATGTCCGTTCCGCCGGTGGAGCCGCCCCGCAGGATGATGAGGGACAGGCCCACAGCCTCCAGCAGACCGCCGATGATGGGCACCAGGATCCCGTCTCCCACGTAGAGGATCTCCCCTTCCACGGACCACAGGAAACGGAAGCTCTCACTTCCGAGGATGCGGAACAGGGCCGATGACAGGACGATGGCATAGATGGTCTTGACGCCAAACCCCTTCCCCAGGATGAACCAGGCCAGAATCAGCAGCAACACGTTGATGCCGAAATACCAGATATCCACGGGAATGCCGGTTACCATGCCCAGCAGGGCCGATGCACCCGTGAGGCCACCGTCAATCATATTGTTGGGAAGCAGGAACGACTGCCACGCCATCACAAAGAGCACGGTGCCCAGGGTGATGACCAGGTAGTCAAAGATGCTGATCAAGACTTTTTTCTTATCCATCGCTTACTTCTTGAGCACTACGTTAACAATACGGCCGGGAACCACGATGACCTTGGCAATGGACAGCTCACCCACGTACTGGGGCGTTTTCTCGTGGCTGCGCACCATGGCTTCCACCTCTGCGGGAGAGGCCGATGCGGGGGCATCCACAAAGAAACGCGTTTTCCCGTTGAAGGAAACGGGGTACTTGACGGAGTTGTCGGCTGCCAGGTCTTCCTTGTATTCGGGGAAGGAAGCATACACCACCGAATCCTGATGGCCCAGCTGGTGCCAGAGTTCCTCTGCGATGTGCGGAGCAAACGGGCTCAGCAGCACGGTGAGGGGCTCCAGGATGGCCCGCTTGGAGCAGTTGCCCAGCTCGTTGAGGGCAATCATGAAGGCCGATATGGTGGTGTTGTAGGAGAAATGCTCAATGTCTTCCTGCTCCTTGCCGATGAGCTTGTGCAGGGCCTTGAGCTCCTCCTTGGTGGGTTCTTCGTCCGTGACCAGCCAGTTCTCACGGTCCCAGAACAGACGCCAGAACTTCTTAAGGAAGCGGTTTACGCCGTCGATACCCTTGGTATCCCAGGGCTTGGCCTGCTCGATGGGGCCCAGGAACATCTCGTAGAGACGGAGCGTATCGGCCCCGTAGGTGTCGCAGATCTTGTCCGGGTTCACTACGTTGTACATGCTCTTGGACATCTTCTCGATGGCCCAGCCGCAGATGTACTCTCCGTCTTCCAGGATGAACTCGGCGTCCTTGTAGTCCGGGCGCCAGGCGCGGAAGGCATCCAGATCCAGGCGGTCGTTATACACGATATTCACGTCCACGTGCACCGGGATGGTCTCGTACTGGTCTTTCAGGCCCAGGGAGACAAACTTGTTGGTGCCGGGAATCATATACACAAAGTTGGAACGGCCCTGGATCATGCCCTGGTTGATGAGCTTGCAGAAAGGTTCTGCCTCGCAGACGTAACCCAGGTCATACAGGAACTTGTTCCAGAAACGGCTGTAGATAAGGTGGCCGGTGGCGTGCTCGGTGCCGCCCACATAGAGGTCTACGTTGCGCCAGTATTCATCGGCCTTTTTGGAGACGAGGGCCTCGCCGTTGTGCGGATCCATGTAGCGCAGGTAGTAGGCGCTGGAGCCGGCGAAACCGGGCATGGTGCTGGTTTCCAGCGGGTAGCCCTTGTAGGTCCAGTCCTTGGCACGGGCCAGCGGTGGCTGACCGTCCTCGGTGGGTTTGTACTGATCAATCTCCGGCAGCGTGAGAGGCAGGTCCTCGAAGGCAACCGGCGTGGCGATGCCGTCCTTGTAGTAGATAGGGAAAGGCTCACCCCAGTAGCGCTGGCGGGAGAAGATGGCGTCGCGGATGCGGTAGTTGATCTTCCGGTGTCCGATGCCGTTTTTCTCCACGTAGTCGATGGCGGCGGGAATGGCCTCCTTCACGGTAAGTCCGTTGAGGAAGCCGCTGTTGCACATGATGCCTTCCTTGGCATCCAGGCTCTGCTCGCTCACATCGGCCCCTTCGATGAGGGGGATGATGGGCAGGCCGAATTTCTTGGCAAAGGCATAGTCTCGGCTGTCGTGGGCCGGAACGGCCATGATGGCGCCGGTGCCATAGCCGGCCAGCACATATTCGGAGATCCAGACGGGCACCTTCTCGCCGGTGACGGGGTTGATGCCGTAGGAGCCGGAGAACACGCCTGTGACAGCCTTGCCGGCGATTCTTTCTCTCTCCGTCTTCTTCTTGACCTGCTCCAGGTAGGCCTCCACCTCGGCCTTCTGGCTCTTGGAGGTGAGCTTTTCTACCAGCTCGCTCTCCGGGGCCAGGACCATGAAGGTGACACCGAAGATGGTATCGGCCCGGGTGGTGAAGATGGTTACGTCGTAGGGGGTGCCGTCGCACTCTACTTTGAACACCATCTCGGCTCCCTGACTGCGGCCGATCCAGTTGCGCTGCATTTCCTTAAGGGAGTCGGTCCAGTCCAGCTGGTCCAGACCGTCCAGCAGGCGGCCGGCATAGGCGCTCACGCGGAGCTGCCACTGGGTCATCTTCTTCTGGAACACGGGGAAACCGCCGCGCTCGGAATAACCGTCCTTGACCTCGTCATTGGCCAGCACGGTACCCAGGGCGGGGCACCAGTTCACAGTGCTTTCTCCCTGATAGGCAATGCGGTAGCGCATGAGGGTATCGGACTTCTCCTTCTCGGAGAAAGCCTTCCACTCCCCTGCCGTAAAGGCCGGACCTTCGCTGCAGGCAGCGTTGACGGCGGCCGATCCGCCCTGCTCGAAGGCTGCAATCAGTTCTTCGATGGGACGGGCTTTCTGGAGGGTATTGTCGTACCAGGAGCCAAACATCTTGAGGAAGGCCCACTGGGTCCATTTGTAATAGTCGGGGTCTGAGGTGCGGAACTCGCGGTCCCAGTCAAAGGAAAAGCCGATGCGGTCCAGCTGGCTGCGGTAACGGGCCACGTTGTCGTGGGTGGTCTTCTCCGGGTGCTGGCCCGTCTGGATGGCGTACTGCTCGGCGGGAAGGCCGAAGGCGTCGTAGCCCATGGGGTGCAGCACGTTAAAGCCCTTCAGACGCTTGTAACGGGCGAAGATGTCGCTGGCGATGTATCCCAGCGGGTGTCCTACGTGCAGGCCCGCCCCACTGGGGTACGGGAACATGTCCAACACGTAGTATTTGGGTTTGGCAGAATCCACCTGGGCCTTATAGGTCTTGTTCTTGGCCCATTCGGCCTGCCACTTGCGCTCAATCTCTGCGAAATTATAATCCATACATTTATTTGATAGTTACTCCGTTAATTCCGAATTTTCCCTTGTTTTTGTCCAGCTTGAACTCTACGGCCACCGTGAGGGCGGTCTTGACTTTCTTGCCCCTGTGACGGCCAGGGCGCCACTTGGGCGAGGCGGCGATCACGCGGACGGCTTCGTCGTCCAGGGTCTCGTGGACGCCGCGGGTTACCTTGACGTCCTTCACCTCTCCCTTCTCGTTAATCACAAACGTGACCAGCACGCGGCCCTGGATGCCGTTCTCCATGGCATACTTGGGATACTTGAGGTACTGGTACACCCACTTCTCCATGAAGGTACGGGGGTCCTGCGAATTGAGGAACATGGGCTTGACGTCTACGTCACTGTAGGCCACCACGTCCAGGGAGACCGGCTCCGGAGGGGTGATGGAATCGTTCCGGAAGAGCGGGCGCTGGCCGTTGCACAGGCGCTGCACATAGCTGTAGATGTACTCCAGCTCCCCTTCCATACCCTCGAAGTCAATGATCTCGTAGGTATCCCGGCCGGTGTTGTGCTCCGGGTATCGGCCTGTTGTAAAGAGGACGGAAGGGATCTCCTTGTCGTAGAAGACCACGTGGTCTCCGGAATAGGGCTCCTGGGTGGTGAGCTGGGCCTGGATGGGCAGCAGTTCTCCCTGGAGGGCCGATGCAATGATATTCAGATCCTCGTTGGAGGAGGTAAAGGCATAGAAACCGCCGGCCGATGTACCCAGCATATCCAGGTTGACCATGGCGTCGATGTTGGAGCGGTCGTCGGCAAAGGTGCGGTTGAGGAAGTACCAGGCGCCGGCAAACGTCTCTTCCGAGGCGCCAAAGCCCACGAAGATGATGCTGCGGCGCAGGAGGGTCCTGGCGTAGGAGAGCTTCTGGGCCAGTTCCAGCAGCATGGCCATGCCGGAAGCGTTGCCGTTGGCACCGTAATAGATGCGGCGGGTGGGCTCTCCGTTGACCATGAGGGTATCCATGCCCAGGTTGTCCATGCGGGCTCCCACCACAATATAGCGCTGGTTGAGGGACTTGTCCCAGCCCTGCAGGAAACCGGTCACGTTGCGGGAATGCAGCGTATCAGCCCCATGGGCTACTCCAAACTCATTACCGTTGGTGAGGATGTCAATGCCGTACTCCTTGAGCTTGGCTTCCAGGTATTCGGCCGCCATCTTTTCTCCCTCGCTGCCGGCTTTTCGGCCTTCCAGCTGGGCGGCGGAAAGGGTGGCCACGTGTTCCTTCAAGGCCCGGACGGTTTCCGAGTCGTCCAGGTCTTGCAAGGTAGTTCTGTATTGGGCATTCAAGAGGCCCGTTCCCGCAAAGAGCAGGATAAAAAGGGCCGATATCAGACGCTTCATCATTCGTTCACCAGAATCCAGCTGTCCGGCGGGCACACGCCCTTTCCACGAAGCTGCTTAAGGTTGGTAAGGGTTTCACTTAGGCTGTTGGAGGGGCAGACGGAAACGGCCAGCAGACCGTTGCGGAAGCTGATGATGGTGGCGGTATAACCGGCGTTGTTGCACTCTTTGAGTTTTCTCTCCGCGTTGGAACGCATGCGGAAAGCGCCCACCACAATGCAGTACTTGGCTTCCAGCTTGGTGGTGTACAGACCACCCATCTTGGAGGGATTGAGAATGGTACCCTTGGCCTGGGTGAGGGAATCCAGCAGGAAGGCCTCCCGCTTTTCCAGGGAATCGGCCAGATGCTTCCTGACCACTTCCATGGAATCAATCGTGGCCTGGTGACGGGCTTCCTGGGCCGCCATGCGCTCTATGCGGATCTGGTCCAGCTCCTCGGAAGTGGGGCGTCCTGCCAGCGAACGAATAAAATCACAGCTGCTTACGAACGTAATCAGCGCCAAAAGTATAATGAGGTTCCTTTTCATAATCTAATCCTCCATAATCCACAAATTTACGCTTTTTTCCAAAAAAATGCCAAATATATATAGTATATTTGCCCTCGTATGAAGAAAACCATCACTTTGGAAGCCATCGACCCCATAGAAATCTATGGCGTGGGCAACAAAATACTCACCGAGTTCTGCTCCTATTTCCCTCACCTGAAGGTAGTTGCACGGGGCAATGAACTCATCCTGGAAGGAAGGGAAAGCGACATAGCCGAGTTCAATATCCGCTTTGCGGAACTCATAGACCGTCGGCACCACAAGATGAACCTCACCGCCTACGACGTGGAGGACATCTTTGCCGGAGAAGAGACCTCCCGTCCCACGGCCGATGCCGTGATTGTCCACGGAACCGATGGAAAGCCCATCCGGGCCCGCAACAAGACCCAGCAGGACCTGGTAAAAGCCTATTTCGAGAACGATCTGATCTTTGCCATCGGCCCGGCCGGTACCGGCAAAACCTATATGGCCATAGCCCTGGCCGTGCACGCCCTCAAGAACAGGGAGATTAAGCGCATCATCCTCACCCGCCCCGCCGTAGAAGCCGGCGAGCGCCTGGGCTTCCTGCCCGGAGACCTCAAGGACAAGCTGGATCCGTATCTCCAGCCCCTGTACGACGCCCTCTCAGACATGATCCCCTCCCGCCGCCTGCAGGAATTCATGGCCGACGGCACCATCCAGATTGCCCCCCTGGCCTACATGAGAGGCCGCACGCTGGACAAGGCCTGCGTCATTCTGGACGAGGCCCAGAACACCAACCTGGGACAGCTCAAGATGTTCCTCACCCGCATGGGTGCCAGCGCCAAGTTCATCGTCACCGGAGACGCCACCCAGATTGACCTTCCCCGCCGGGAAGACAGCGGCCTTCTGGCCGGTATCCAGCTGCTGGAAGGCATCAAGGGCATAGCCACCATCCGCTTCACCAACCAGGACATCGTCCGTCACCCCCTGGTCACCAAAATCGTGAAGGCCTTCGACAAAAAGGCCGAAGACTAGTAGGCGTCAGTGGGCGGCGGGTTTGCGGGAGAAGAGGCGCTGAGGGAGTTCCATCACGAAAACGATGCCCAGGACGATGGCAACCGCCACTTTGATGGCGGTGAAACCGAAGGAGGAGGCCATGGTCAGGTCCCCTGCGGTGAGGTAATAGGTGGACCAGAAGATGCCCGCACCGGGAACCATGGTAAACAGGCCGCAGATGAGGAACAGCTGCGCGGGACAGCGGGCCGGAACGGCCAGCGCCCGGGCCATCAGGCACACCAGCATGGCCGCAAAGAGGGAGGCCACAGGAGCGGTTGCTCCCGCCTGCCGGACCAGCAGGAGATAAGCCATCCAGCCCAGCGCTCCAATGATTCCCATACTCACATACTGGACACGGTCTACCCCATACAGGCACGCAAAGGCCACCGTGCCCAGGAAGGACGCAAAGGCCTGAATCAGGTAAGGATCTGTCTGAGGATTGTCGATAATGCCATGGAGTCTCACCATCCCTCCAAAGACGGCTCCGTCCAGGAGGAAGGAGGCCGTCACGCCCATGGCTATGCAGAAGAAGCCCAGCATGGCATCCGTCAGACGGGTCAATCCGGCCAGGTAGTCGGAATTGGCCAGGTCCCTCACTCCGTTCACAAAGGGAACTCCGGGGACGAGCGGCATCATAACCGCTATAATGACATTGCTCAGACTTTCTGCAAAACCGATTCTCCAGAGGGCGATACAGAGAAGGTTGGCCAGAAGGGCGTTGCTGATTCCCCCCACGATCTTGGACAGGTAACGGCTGCTCACCAGGAGCATCCAGACGCCCAGGAGAAGGCCGACCACCAGGGCTGCGGCGCAGTCCATGAACCCGCCGTCGAACACGGCGCAGAACCCTCCGGCACCCAATCCGGTGGCCAGCACCTGCTCCCAGACGGGCTTGGGCGGGGATGTCCGGATCCGGTGCAGGCGCTCCCGCGCCTCTTCCAAAGTACACCGGCCGGCCACGATATCGTAGCTCAGCTGATTGACGGCCCGTACCTTCGAGAACTGGACGCCCCGGATGGGGATGAACTCCACATTGGCGTACGTGGAAGCCTGCCCCCCGGCCTTGGCTACCTTCCCGGAATTGCCCGTGGTGAAAATGCCATTTGACAGGACAAAGAAGTTGCCGGAATCCACCCCGAAGTGGTTGGCAATGCGGGACATGATGTCCTCTACCCGGGAAATCTCCGCCCCGTTCTCCAGGAGGATATGGCCAGCCTCAGACGCTACCTCCAGCACCTCAGATAACTCGTATTTCTGTTCCTTCACGGTTGTATTCAGTTTGCTGGGCCAAAGATAGTGATTGTATGCTTAAAACACAAAAGGGGTTGACCTGTGAAGTCAACCCCTTGGTGTGTATGATGGTGTGAGGATTACTCACCGTCCACGATCACTTTCCACTTGTCGTAGCCTTCCTGGTACTTGGGATCTACGTTGCGGAGGGTGAAGCAGAGGCGCTTGAGGAAGTCAGCGGCAGAGGCCTTGACGGCTTCGTTCTTGCTGATCTCGTAGCACTTCTCGAAGGGCTCAACGGCGGTCTTGTAGGTCTCGATCACCTGGTCGTTGAGCTCGTCGTACTTCTTCCACTCACGGACATCCAAGGCGTCACGCTCGGCAATCAGGTCTTCGGCCTTCTTGAGGGCCACATTGCCCTTGCCATAGTAAGCGAAATCGTAGTTGGGATCTACACCCAGGGCCTTGTCGTAAGCGGCGATGGCCTTCTCGTAGTTCTTCACACCTACATAGATATTACCTTCCACATAGTAGAGGGAGGGGTTGTTGGGCATCACCTTCTTGGCCTCGTCCAGGAGTTCGACGATCTTCTCAGGATCCTCGTTGGTCTGGAGATAGAGGTTGATGAGGCTGGTGAGGATGCTCTCGTTGTCCGGGTACTTGGTGAGACCGGTGGCCAGGTAATTCTTGGCGGCCAGGGTATCGGCCTTGGCCAGGCTGCACTGGGACAGGTTGGCGTAGATGTTACCCTCGGAGGTATAGTCGTTCTTGAGGCACAGGTTGAAGTATTCCTCTGCCAGATCATATTCCTTGGCGGCGGTAGCTACGAAACCGGCATTGTAGGCAGCGTCATAGTTGGGAACGGAGCAAGGAGGGGTGAGGGAAGCATCGGCAGCGCCCTTGAAGAGCAGGGCAGCTTTCTTCATGTCTCCCAGCTGGTATGCGGAATAAGCCTCCTCGTAGTACTTGGTGGCAATTTCCTGGAGCTTGGGGTCAACCTTTTCGGCCTTCTCTCCCAGTTCGTAAGCCTTGGCATAAGCCTTGACAGCCTCTCCCAGGAGGTCACCCTCTACGGAAGGATGGGTTACATTGGTGATCACCAGCATGCCGGCGGCGTTGAAATAAGCGTCGTAGTTGGCAAACTGCATCTTCTCATAGGTCTGGCCCTCAATCTGAACGGGAGAGGTGGAGATGGGCTTCTCCTTGTTCATCATGGTGAAGGTGGTCTTGTCAATACCCAGGGTCACATTGGCGGTGGGATTGTTGTAGGCAGCCATGTAGGCTTCGGCCAGCTTGGTCCAAGTAGCGGGCTTGGCAGCCTTCTTGGCATCCTTGGTGGCTACAAGAGCCTTGTCTACGTTCTTCTGCATCTCTGCAGCGGGCTTCTGAGCAAGCGCGACCTGCAGGGAGCCGGCCAGCGCGAGAACTACAAATAACTTTTTCATAACTATAGTTTACTGATTAATTATTCTTCTACTGCGGAACCCTCTGCTGCCTGGCTTTCCTCTTCCTCGCTGTGGGCGACTACGGAAATGGCGGCGATGGAGTCCCCTTCCTTGATGTTGATGAGCTTCACGCCCTGAGTAGCACGTCCGGCAACACGAATAGTGTTAACAGGCATTCGGATGGTCATTCCCGAACGGCAGATGATCATGAGATCGTCTTCGTCGGTTACGTTCTTAATGGCTACCAGCTTGCCCGTCTTTTCCGTAATGTTAAGGGTTCTGACACCCTTGGCGCCACGGGAGGTCTGGCGGTAGTCGGCGGGGTCTGAGCGTTTGCCGAAACCATTCTCGGAGACGGCCAGCACCTGGTGCTTCGCTGCATCTTCTGCCTCGGGGTCCTGGCAGACGACACCCACTACGAAATCCCCTTCATCAAGATTAATGCCACGAACGCCCGTGGAGGTTCTGCCAAGCGGCCTAGCCTCTGATTCATCGAACCTTACGCAGCGTCCTCCATGGGCTGCGATCATGATGGTGCAGCGGCCGTTGGTGAGGATGGCTTCCAGGAGTTCGTCGTCTTCACGGATGTTAATGGCATTGACACCGTTGGTGCGGGGACGGGAATAGGCCTCGAGGGAAGTCTTCTTGACCACACCCTGACGGGTAACCATCATGATGTAGTTGTTGTTGATGAAGTCTTCGTCCTTGAGGGTCTTCACGTTGAGATAGGCGCGGACGCTGTCGTCCGGTTCTATCATGAGGATGTTCTGGATGGCGCGGCCCTTGGAGGTGCGGTTGCCTTCCGGAATCTCGTATACCTTGAGCCAGTAGCAGCGACCCTTCTGGGTGAACAGAAGCATGGTGCTGTGGGTATTGGCAATATAGATGTGCTCGATGAAGTCTTCGTCACGGGTGGCGCTGCCCTTCATGCCCACGCCGCCGCGGTTTTGGGTGCGGAACTCGGTGAGCGGGGTGCGCTTGATGTAACCCAGGTGGGAGATGGTGATAACCTGATCCTCGTCGGCGTAGAAGTCTTCCGGGTTGAACTCGTCGTCGGCCAGGGTGATCTCTGTACGACGGGGGTCTCCGTAGCGGGCTTTGAGGTCCTGCGTCTCTTCCTTGACCACCTTGAACTGCTCTTCCACGGAACCCAGGATCTCGTTGCAGCGGGCGATGAACTTCATGAGGTCGTCGTACTCGTTCTGGAGCTTTTCTCTTTCCAAGCCGACGAGCTGGCGCAGACGCATTTCCACGATGGCGGTAGCCTGCGGCTCGGAGAACTGGTAGCGTTCCATGAGCATGGCCTTGGCTTCTTCGATGCTCTTGGTCTCGTAGCGGATGATGTGGACAATCTCGTCGATAATGTCCATGGCCTTGAGGAGGCCTTCCAGGATGTGGGCGCGCTTCTGGGCTTTGTCCAGCTCGAACTTGGTGCGGCGGACCACTACCTCGTGGCGGAAGTCTACAAACTGGCCGATGATCTCCTTGAGGCTGAGGGTGCGGGGACGACCCTTGACCAGAGCCACGTTGTTGAAGGAGAAGCTGCTCTGCAGGGGGCTGTATTTGAACAGCATGTTCAGGACCACACCGGAGTTGGTACCCTGCTTGAGGCGGATGACCACGCGGGTTTCTCCACGGGAGCTTTCGTCGTTGATGTAGGAGATGCCCTCCACTTTCTTTTCGTCGGCCAGCTGGGCGATCTTTTCAATCATTTCCCGCTTGTTGACCATATAGGGGATCTCCGTGACCACAATGGTTTCACGGCCTTTATCGTCTACTTCGATTTCTGTCTTGGAACGGATGACCACACGGCCGCGGCCGGTCTCGTAGGCTTCCTTGATGCCGGCCTTGCCCATGACAATGCCGCCGGTGGGGAAATCCGGGCCTTTGATGTACTGCATGAGCTCGTCCGTGGTGATTTCCGGATTGTCGATGTAGGCGCAGATGGCATCGCAGCATTCTCCCAGGTTATGGGGAGCCATGTTGGTGGCCATACCTACGGCAATACCGGATGCACCGTTGAGGAGCAGCAGCGGAGCCTTGGTGGGAAGGACGGTGGGTTCCTGGAGGGTATCGTCAAAGTTGTTGACCATATCTACGGTATCCTTGTCCATGTCTCCCAGCACGTCTTCTGCCATTTTCTGGAGCTTGGCCTCCGTGTAACGCATGGCTGCCGGGGAGTCACCGTCTACGGAACCGAAGTTACCCTGGCCCTTGACCATGGGGTAACGCTGGTTCCATTCCTGACCCAGGCGGACCATGGCGTCGTATACGCTGGAGTCTCCGTGCGGGTGGAACTTACCCATGACTTCACCCACGATACGGGCGCTCTTCTTGGTTTGGCTGGAATAGCTCAGACCCATGT
>CAMVJR010000036.1 GCA_947167855.1 uncultured Bacteroidales bacterium | reverse complement strand
TGTTCCCACCACCGGCGTCATTGCCGCCTACAGCGCCGCCATCAAGGCCATGACCCAGCCCGGAGACAAGGTGCTGGTGATGACTCCCTGCTACAACGCCTTCTTCCCGGCTATCCGCAACAACAAGTGCGAACAGCTGGTGAGCCCCCTAAAGTTTGACGGCAAACACTTCATCGTAGATTGGGACGACTTTGAAGCCAAGGTGCGCGAAGCCAAAGTGTTCCTCCTCTGCAACCCCCACAACCCCGTGGGCCGCGTCTGGACGCGCGAAGAGCTGCTGCTCATGGCAGAGATCTGCCGCCGCAACAACGTGTTTGTGGTGTCTGACGAGATTCACTGCGAACTCACCTACCCCGGCCACGACTACACCCCCTGGGCCACCCTGCCGGAAGAATATGTGAAAAACTCCGTATCCTGCATCTCCCCCACCAAGGCCTTCAACATTGCCGGTATCCAGATTGCCAACCTCTTTGCGGCAGACCCGGCTGTCCTGGCCAAGATGGACCGCGCCATCAACGACAACGAGTGCTGTGACGTGAACGTGTTTGGCGTGGCCGCCTTGCAGGCCGCCTACAGCGAGGGCGGTCCCTGGCTGGATGCCCTGCGCAATTACCTGTACCACAACGCCCGCACCGTGTGCTGCTTCCTGGAAGACGAACTTCCGGACGTGGTGTGCCCCCCGCTGGAAGGCACCTACCTCATGTGGCTGGACTGCCGAGCCGCCCTCAAGCCCGGCGAGCCGCTGGAAGGCTTCTCGGAGCGTTTTGCGGGCCACCTGCGGGAGAAGCACGGCCTGGTGCTGAGCACCGGCACCATCTACGGCGCCGCCGGCGAAGGCTTCGAGCGCCTCAACATCGCCTGCCCCCGAACCCGTCTGCTGGACGGACTTGATAGACTTAAACTAGGAATAAAAACATATCAGAATGCGTAAGCTCTTTCTGCTCCTGGCCGCTGCGGCGGCCCTGGTGGCCTGCGGGCCCAGGAAGACGGCGGTTCAGACGCCATCGGCCCAGGAATTTGCCGAATATGTGAAGGCCTATACCGGCGGCATCGTGGCCGATGACGCCATCCTACGCATAGACCTGGCCCAGGAAGCCACGCAGCAGCCCACCGAGGGCCTGTTCAGCATCCAGCCCAAGGTCCAGGGCACCACACAGTGGGCCACCCCCACCACCGTCACCTTTACCCCGGAAGCCCTGAAGCCCGGCCAGACGTATACCGTGAACTTCGCCCTGGACAAGGTGTTTGGAGACGCCCCGTCGCCCTTCACCTTCAGCCTGGCCGTCCGCGGCAAGAGTGAGGACGCCCAGGAAGCCGGCGAACCCGACAACGGCCGTCCCTTCCAGGTAGTCAAGGCCGAACTCAAGGAAAACCAGGTGGAGATCACCTTCTCCAAGGCCCCGTCCAACGCCACCGTCAAGGGCCTGGTAGAACTGGAGGGCGCCGCCCGCAGCTACGTGCAGGTGGACGACAAGCTTCTCAAGGTACACTTTGAGAACCAGAAGGCAGACCTGGTGCTTACCCTGGACAAGAACCTCAAGGACGCCGACGGCAACACCCTGGGAGAGACCTTCCAGCGCAACTTCACCCTGGCCGAACCCAAGCCGGCCGTGGAGCTGCTCATCAGCGGCAACATCCTCCCGGACAAGAACCAGCTCCTCCTCCCCTTCCGCGCCGTGAACCTGAGCGCCGTGGAGGTACGCATCATCAAGATCTACGAGAAGAACGTGCTCACCTTCCTCCAGGAGAATGACCTGGACGGTACCAGCAGCCTGCGTCGCAGCGGCCGTCTGGTGTACCGCGGAGACGTGCAGCTGGACGCTTCCAAGAACCTGCACAAGTGGAATACCCATACCATCTACCTGGGCGGCCTCATCCGCCAGGAGCCCGGTGCCATTTACCGGGTGCGCCTGAGCTTCCGCCAGGACCAGAGCCTGTACGGCGGCAAGGAGCCCATCGTGAGCGCACAGGCCCTTACCGGCAAGCCCACCCCGGCCGATGAAGCCGAGTGGGACCAGGCCAGCCCCTACTACTGGGACAACGACTATGACTGGGATGAGTACAACTGGAACGACAGCGACGACCCCACCAAGCCGTCGTACTACATGGACAGCAACCGCTTCCCGGCCGTCCAGCTGCTGGCCAGCGACCTGGGCCTGATGGCCGAATACGCCGACGGCAACACCCTCTGGGTGGCCGCCACGGACCTCCTCACCGCCAAGGGCGTCTCGGGAGTGAACGTGGAAGTGTATGACTACCAGCTCCAGAAGATGGCCGAAGGCCGCACGGACAGCAAGGGCCTGGCCCAGCTCACCGTGGACCACAAACCTTTTGCCGTGGTGGCCAAGGCCGGCGGCAGCACCTCCTACCTGAAGGTAACCAACGGCAACGAGCGTTCCCTGAGCCGCTATGACGTGGGCGGAGAGACCGTCCAACAGGGCATCAAGGGCTTTGTGTACGGAGAACGCGGCGTCTGGCGCCCCGGAGACACCATGCATCTTACCCTCATCCTCCAGGACAAGGGCAAGAACCTGCCCGAAGGCCATCCGGCCGTCCTGGAAGTGTACACCCCCGAAGGCCAGTTCTACACCAAGCAAGTGGCCAAAGGCACCGACGGCTTCTTCAGCTACGAGGTAACCACCAAGGCCGATGACCCCACCGGCTACTGGAACGCCTACTTCAAGGTGGGTGGCAGCACCTTCCACAAGACCCTGCACGTGGAGACCGTAAAGCCCAACCGCCTCAAAATCACCACGGCCTATCCCGAGATGTTCCAGGCCGGCGAAACCAGCACCCTCCGGGTAGCCGCCAACTGGCTGGCCGGCGGCAGCGCAGCCGACTGCAGCGTAAGGGCCGAAATGACCCTCCGCAAGGCCAACACCCCCTTCAAGGGCTTTGAGAAATACATCTTCAACAACCCGGCGTCGCAGTTCAGCACGGCGGAATACATCCTCTTCAAGGGCCGCCTGGACGGCACCGGCAACACCTCCGTGCAGCTCAAGTTCCCCGACGCAGAAGGCGCTCCCGGCCTGCTGCAGGCCCTGGTGGTCACCAGCGTGGAGGAACCCGGCGGAGACGAGAGCTTCACCACCGAGACCCTGCCCTACTCCCCTTACAGTGCCTATGTAGGTATCAAAGTTCCGGAAGGAGACTATCTGGAGACCGACAAGGACCAGCCCATCAAGCTGGCCGTGGTGGATGCCAAGGGCAACCGCGTCAAGGGCCACAAGATTGAATACGTGGTTTACAAGACCGGCTGGAACTGGTGGTGGGACAATCCCGGCGGAGAGCTGGATTCCTACGTGAACGGCAAATCCGTGACCAAGGTTACCTCCGGTACCCTTACCTCCGGCGCCCAGGATACCGGCTTCCAGCTTCGCGTGAACTATCCCGACTGGGGCAACTACCTCATCCTGGCCAAGGACCAGACCTCCGGTCATGTGAGCGGCACCTTTGTAACCATTGACTGGCCCGACTACCGCGGCCGTGCCAACCGGCAGGATCCGGAAGCCCTCACCATGCTCACCATCTCCACCGACAAGCCCTCCTACCGGGTGGGCGAGAAAGCCACGGTATACATCCCGGCCGCCAAGGGCGGTCAGGCCCTGGTATCCCTGGAGAACGCCGGCGGCGTGCTGCAGCGGGAGTGGGTAAGCCTCTCTGAGAAAGATACGCCTTACAAGTTTACCGTAGAGCCCGGTATGGCTCCCAATATCTATGTGCACGTAACCCTCCTGCAGCCTTACGGCGCCACGGAGAACGACCTCCCGCTGCGCATGTACGGCGTACAGCGCGTGAAGGTGGAGAACCCCGCCTCGCACCTGGAGCCCGTGATTACCCTGCCGGAGACCCTGCACCCGGACGAGGAGTTCACCGTCAAGGTGGCCGAAAAGTCCGGCAAACCCATGACCTACACCCTGGCCATCGTGGACGAGGGCCTGCTGGACCTCACGGCCTTCAAGACACCCAACCCTTGGGAGTTCATGTATCGGAGCGAAGCTCTGGGCGTCAAGACCTGGGATCTGTACGACCAGGTGGTAGGTGCCTTCAGCGGCAAGTTCTCCCCCATCGCCTCCATCGGTGGCGACCAGGAGAACATTGTATCGGCCCGAAAAGACAACCGCTTCAATCCGGTGGTGCTGTTCCTGCCGCCCAAGACGGTGGACAAGAACGGAGACGTACTCAAGCTCAAGCTTCCCACCTACGTGGGCAGCGTGCGCGTGATGGTGGTGGCCGGTCATGACGGCGCCTTTGGCAATGCCGAGAAGACCGTACCCGTGAACAATCCGCTCATGGTTGTAACCACCCTGCCGCGCGTTCTGGGTATCAATGAGGAGTGCCAGATTCCGGTGAACGTGTTTGCCATGGAAGACGGCGTCAAGGAAGCCAACGTGTCCGTGAAGGTGGACGGTCCGGTGAAGCTGGAAGGCTCCACCTCGCAGAAGCTCACCTTTGCCTCCAAGGGAGACCAGCTGGTAAGATTTGCCCTCAAGGCTACCGGCGAGGAAGGCGTGGCCCACATCACGGTGGAAGCCGCCGGCAGCGGCCACAAGGCCAACGAGACCATAGCCCTCACCGTGCAGAATCCCCAGCCGGAGATTGTGACGGTAAGCCGCTTCACCCTCAAGCCCGGCGAGAGCCGCACCGTAGAGAGCGGCCAGTTGCAGCTGGCCGGATTCCCGGGATCGGACGCCCGTGCCTGGTACCTGAACATGAAGAACTACCGCTACGAGTGCAGCGAACAGCTGAGCTCCCGCGGCCTTACCCTCGTGAACCTGCTGCCCCTGCTCTCCGAGGAGGATGCGGCCGAAGCCAAGACCCTCATCCCTACCCTCATTGGCAAGCTGTACGCCCGGCAGAACGCCGATGGCGGCTTTGCCTACTGGAGCGGCAACCAGAGCAGCACCTGGGTGAGTTCCATGGCCGGTCACTTCCTCACCGCCGCCTCCAAGGCCGGCTTTGAAGTGAACAGCGGCGTTCTCAAGAACTGGAAAGCCTACCAGAAGAAGATGAGCCAGGTGTTCGGCGTGGCCGGAGAAAACTTCTTCTCCAACCTGGACGAGGCCTACCGCCTGTACACCATGGCCCTGGCCGGCGAGGCCCAGGTATCCGGCATGAACCGCCTCAAGGAGGCCGATAAGATTGGAGACCGCGCCCGCTATATGCTGGCCGGCGCCTATGCCCTCAGCGGCAAGGCTGCCCTGGGCAAGGGCCTGCTGGAAGGAATTGGCAAGGACTTCCCGGAATACGATCCTTACAATATCACCTACGGTTCCGGTTACCGCGACCGCATGGTGGCCCTGGATGCCCTGGTCCTCTGTGACAACCTGGCCGAGGCCCTTTCCGTGGCCGCCGAGCCCGCCGACCGCCACCTGAGCACGCAGGAGACCGCCTTTGCCGCCGTGGCTTACCGCCACCTCTACGACAAGGTCCCCACCACCCAGCTCAAGATCAACATCGGCGGCAAAGAGATACAGGCCGACAAGAGCCTCAACGAGACCCTGACCCAGCAGCAGGTGGTGAAGAACGTCTCCGAGGGTACGGTGCACGGCACCCTGATCCAGACGCAGCGCACCGCCGTCAAGACCGCCACATCCAACGGCCTCAAGCTGGAGATCAAATACTATTCGGCCGAGACCGGCGCCGCCGTGAACCCCGCCTCCCTGCCGCAGGGAACGCGCTTCATAGCCAAGGTCAAGGTGACCAACACCTCCACCGTGAAGGCCTACGAGAACCTGGCCCTCAACTTCCCCGTCCCCTCCGGCTGGGAAATCCAGAACGAGCGCCTCACCGGTGGCTCCGAGGAGGACGGTTACGACCACAAGGACATCCGCGACGACCGCGTAAACTGGTTCTTCGCGTTGCCCGCCGGCCGCTACAAGACCTTCTCCGTGCAGCTCCGCGCCGCTTATGAAGGCCGATACATGCAGCCGTCCGTAGTGGCCGAGGCCATGTACGAGCCCGCCGTCCAGGCGACCAGCGCCTCCGGAATAGCCAGTGTCACGCGCTAAGATAATATGGATTAGCATCGTTGCAGCCACGCTTTTGGCGTGGCTGCTTTGCCTGCCCCGGGACCTTTTCAAGGGCACCTCTTACTCCACGGTGGTAGAGAGTGCCGAAGGCGAACTGCTGGGGGCGCGGATTGCAGCCGACGGGCAGTGGCGGTTCCCGCCCTGCGACACCGTTCCGGAACGCTTTGCCACGGCCCTGGTGCAGTTTGAGGACCGACAGTTCTGGTGGCATCCGGGCGTGAACCCCGTGGCCATGGGCCGGGCGCTGATACAGAATATCCGCTCCGGGCACGTGGTGAGCGGCGGCAGTACGCTCACCATGCAGGTGATCCGCCTTTCACGCCAGCGGGAGCGTACCGTGTGGCAGAAACTGGTGGAATCCGTGCTGGCCACGCGGCTGGAGCTCCGGTGCCGCAAGCGCACCATCCTGGCCCTGTATGCCTCCCACGCGCCCTTCGGGGGCAACGTGGTGGGGCTGGAGGCCGCTGCCTGGCGCTACTTCGGCCGGCCGGCTTCTGAACTCTCCTGGGCCGAGGCCGCCACGCTGGCCGTGCTGCCCAACGCCCCTTCTACCCTGCATCTGGGGAAAGGCCGGGAGGAACTCCTGCAAAAGCGCAACCGCCTGCTGAAAAGGCTGCTGGAGCATGGAGATATACAGGCCGATACCTACGCAGCAGCCCTGGAAGAGCCGCTGCCCGATGCGCCGCTGCCGCTACCGGCCTATGCGCCGCATTACGTAGAGGCCTGCCCCAAGGGCGTCCGCACGCGCACTTCTTTGCGCATCGGCCTGCAAAAAGCGGTTTCGGCCGTGGTGGACCGCCAGTCCGACGACCTGGCCCGCGAAGGCGTGGCCGACCTGGCCGCCGTGGTCATGGACAACCGCACCGGCGAGGTGGTGGCCTATGTGGGCAATGCTTCACCCTACCGGGAAAGGCCCGGCGTGCAGGTGGACATTGCCGCTTCTCCCAGAAGCACCGGCAGCATCCTCAAGCCGTTCCTGTACGAGGCGGCGCTGGAGGAAGGCCTCATCCTTCCCCGCACCCTGCTGCCGGATATTCCCGTCAACCTGGGAGGCTTTGCCCCGCAGAACTTTGACCGGCAGTTCTACGGCGCCGTTCCGGCAAATGAGGCCCTGGCCCGCTCCCTCAACGTGCCGGCCGTGTTCCTGCTGCGGCAGTACGGCGTGCCCAAGTTCCATTCCCTGCTGCAGGCCCGCGGCCTCACCACCTTCACCCGCAGCGCCGAGACCTACGGCCTCTCTCTCATCCTGGGAGGCGGAGAAGGCCGATTGGATGAGATCACCGCCGCCTACTCCGCCATGGCCGGCTCCGACCGGCCATCCCTGGCCACCTGGTACATCCTGGATGCCCTGAAGGAAGTCAATCGGCCCGACGAACTGGACTGGCGGCTCATCCGTTCCGTTCGCAAGGCAGCGTGGAAAACCGGCACCAGCTACGGCTTCCGCGATGCCTGGGCCGTGGGCATGACGCCGGAATACACCATTGGCGTATGGGCCGGCAATGCCGAGGGACAGGGCGTACCCGGGCTCACCGGTGCCCGCACCGCCGGTCCCGTGATGTTCGATATCCTCAACCTTCTCCCCTCCTCCAACGCCTGGTTCGAGAGGCCTGACACCGACCGGCCATCTCTGGCGAAAGTCTGCGTGGCCTCCGGCTACCTGGCCGGGCCGGAATGCCCGGAGACGGAGGAGATGGTGTTGCCATCGGCCTGCCTGCAAAGCGATCCCTGCCCCTATCACCGGAACGGGGAATTTGTGCTGCCGCCGGCCATGGAGTGGTTCTACAAGCCGCATCATCCGGAGTATGTGGGCGCGCGCAGGAAGACGGCATCGGACCAGGCCATGGAGTTTATCTATCCCGGCTCCGGCACCGTGCTGTACCTTCCCCGCCAGCTTTCCGGCGAGGTGGAGGGCGTGGTGTTCCGTGTGGCGCACCACAGCTCCGACGCCACCCTCTGGTGGCATCTGGACCAGACTTACGTGGGAGAAACCCGGTTTATCCACGAGCTACGCCTGGCTCCCGCCCCCGGCCGCCACACCCTCACCGTAGTGGACGGGGACGGCAATTCTGCCAGTATTGTATTTACTGTGGCGGAATAATCAATCAAGAAGGAACTCAGCCCTCTCAGACAGATGCCATGCCAAGTTCAAATGCCCGTAAAATTCAGGCGGGACAGGGGTATCAAATTCCTTCATTAACTCAATCTGCTTAGGCAGGGATGCTTCAGTATTCTTTACGAGATCTTCAAAAGTCTCACCACTGACAGCAAAGCCAACCTCAACATTCTCAGGGAAGGAGAAAAAAAGTCACAGGCACCGTGGCGCGGCTGGCCAGGGCGCTCATGTGCGATATGGAAAGGTTGGTGGGTTGGAAATAAAAAAGGCCTCTCCGAAGAGAGGCCGGTATATGTTGGCGTTGTTCTTCTATCCTACGGGGCGTCGGAAATAGCTTTGTAGGTGAAGCGATTCAGACGGATGGGATTCTCATTGCCGACAGTAACAATCATGGTTTTCACCGGGTTGGTTTCAGGGACTTTAGTTGGATCCATTCGTGTATACTCCTCCGTACTGTCATAGGCCAGCCACTCAAACCATCCCTTACTACCAGGATACTGGAACCAGGTTCCACTTCCGGTAGCAGGCTTGCAGGAGGCGGGCTCAAAGCCTTCAACAAATTTAAAGAAACCGCAGAAGAATCGCTGGTTCTTGGGATAAGTCTCCATACCATTAATATCTGAAACATTTCCGGATATCACCTTTAATTCATAACTGCTCTCCGGCACAACTTTACCTTCATTATCACGCCCCAAATATAGGTCACCCGATACCACCACGGGATCCGGAGCGCCATCCAAAGAGGTAAAGATAAGGTGGAAATAAGACTTATCTTTACTGTTATCCGATGGCTGAATAATATGCGTCGAAGAGTTATAATCAGAGCCCTTATAATAACTTGTATGAATGTGCGTCTTTCCTTCCAAGCGAGGACAATGGAAGGTTTCCGTCACGTATCCAGGACTGGACAGCACCAGATAGATATCTTTATCATTATGCCCACTCACCGTCGAGAAGCGAAGCTCATGATAGTACTGGTTTACTTTAGCATCCTTGGGATCGGGAGCATAAGGATAGGTAATCGAAGTAGGAGTCTTCACCCCTGACGTGTTACTATTATTATTTTTAACTTCATTCCCGCCCAAGTCTTTAACGGTAACTTCAGTAGGGCCGGGATTATCAGGGTCGTCATAATAGCCCAAAATAATACCGCGATCGCCAGTATTTCCTCTATTGTTTACAGTCTGTGCTCTACCATACGCCATATTGGACCAGAACTTTGCATCCTCCAGAGGATCGCAGACACCGTCCAGCAATCCAAATGACCGCGTTGTAATGCCCTTGTTAAAGTGGTAAGGACTTACTACCACCGTATTATAGCCGGGAGCCGATATCTCCAGAGAGAATTCTCCGTCGTTGGTAGTAGAAAAGAAATACAAACTATTCTCAGCCTTCGTGGGCGTGAAAAGGTACGAATCCACATCGTCACCTCGTACCAAACCAGTATTCTTTGCGCTGTCATTGGTAAGGCAGATGAGTCGCAGGGTTACTTCCGGGTACTCTTCATGCTCGTCCGGTTCAACCTGGAAGTCAAAGCGGATACTTTCCCCGCCAGCCTCCGGCGGAACAGGAACAGGGATACGTGCATCGTGAATAAGTCCAAAGCCGTAGTTGGAAAATGACACACTGGTCTTGTAGAAATACTCACTCTTCACCCACACTTTGGTAGCGTTGAGGGCGCAATTGGTCTTGAAATAGCAGGAGAACGTGCGCCACACCCTGTCTCCCCCATCGGCCGTTCTGACAATTGGAGCCGCCTTGTACTCATCCCAGGTAAGGGTGCGGGTAAAATGGTAGGACGGTCTTCCGCGATAGTAGTCATCATCCGAAATGGACGTAGAAATGACCACCGGGAGGTTATTATTCTCTTTATTGTTGTCGGGAGTAAGAGTACAATCCTGTGGTTCAATATCAAACTCTATGGGGAAAAGATTCTTGGTAAGGCCTTCCGGGATACTCACGGTAATCGTCTGCTCTACCCCCTTTTGTGTATGCAACACAGGATACTCGCAAGCCACGCGCATTTCCTGTGTAGGAAGCACAGTAATGACCACATCCCTGTACAAACGCCCCTCATCATGGATTCCCGTAACGCGAAGCGTTTGGGTACGGATGGTGCGGCCAGGTGCGGCCGTGCGGAATACAATGGGGCGCCAGCCGTCTGTGTCTTCGTCATCACCCACAAAGAAGGTATCCGGTTGATCGGAATGATAAGACTCCCCAGCTGGGAAAATGATATCGGGTCCACCATCGGAAGGAGGAAGAGCCTTAGCCGTTACAGCAAGAGGATTCTCGTCAGTAATTATCGAGTGCCCATTTGTATCAGAGAAATACACCTTCAGACTCTCTTCTGTTACTTCGGCATTGTAAGACATGTTCATCCATGTGAGGTGGAGTCTTCCCACGCCATCGGAAATGTCAGAAATGTGACCGGTGGAGATATCGGCCGACACGTCGGCACTACCTGCCGATAACGCTGCGGATTCAGGGTTATCATGTCCCATGGACAGGATCTTGGTAATACAAATCTGGTACTTGAAATTCCTGTAAATGGGATAATAGCTGGACTCCCAATCCCCGTTCTCATGTTTGACGGTCTCCATCAAGTCCACCTTGTAGAAGTAGTATCCCGCATGGTCGTCACCCCCTGATTCAACATCGGTATCACCGTGGTAATACCCATAAACGATGACATAGGTAGGCGGAATTTTTTCAGACGGGACGGGGCGTTCATACAGGTACACGGCATGACCGTCACTATCGTCCACACCTTCTTTGCTCTGCAGCGCTGCCGCCACCCGGTCCCCGTCTTTAGGCTTTTTTGACTCATCAAAGACCACCTCACCGGTTTCTTTGTTGTAAGTCCCTATCTTGAAATCATCGGCACTTGGCTTTTGGGAATTAAACTCCGTTCCCGCCGGCAAATTGGCCGTATACCCCATATCCTGAATGGCCTTAAAATCCAGGTCTTTGTAATTGCGAATAAAGCCGGTCTTTCCGCTATAAGGGGCAATGGCACCGCGGGAAGGGTAATTGATAACAGCAAAACTGATAGGAGTAAAATGGGAATCCGGCTGAGAATACAGCACTATCTTGGCCCAGTTGCGAATAAGGGGAATCTCCTCAAAATAATGCTTCTGGTCCGGATCCAGGACAAATCCTTGAAACTCCTTATTCTCATTGCCGTTATCATCCAAATAACGGTTCCCGTCATCGTCAATGATATTACCCTGGGCATCCCTTCTCGCCTGAATTCCGTCAGGCAAGTCAATCATCTGCCAATAGGCCTTTTCTCCCTGGTTCTGGTCATTGAGCTGGGACATCTGGAGAGGCATCACGGCGGTATCGTAGCCAAAAGGCAGGGAAGCAGGCCCGTTCCCCAGGAAATGGATCTTTCTGGGGCTGTCTGTGATGGTGAGAGCCACCGAAAACTTATGGAGCTCATCACCGCTGGCAGTTTGGCTTTCGCCCGGCACTAAAGTGGCCTCGGCATACTCTTTCAAGAAGCCGGAACTTCCGAACACAGCCACATACATGCGTTTTATGTCACCGCCGTTATCCAGCCCCTTGGTGGAAGGATCTGCCGAACCGCCTGCAAGGGTGAATTCCACCCGGACCTTCTTCCCTTCTACCGACTGCGGGGCACGCTCCCGCGGTTCTTCCTCACGGGCGCAAGCGACAAGGGCCATAAAGGTCACTCCCAGCAGATATATCCACTTATTCATTTTCATCTTTAAATACTTTAGCATCTCCCCACACAAAAATCTTGGGGGTTCCGCTATTGTCTTTCACCAATACGGTTTTACCCTCAGCATCTTCCACTACACGGTCATCTCCCCAATACCAGGAATCGTACACGCAGCGCACAAAGCCTTCGTTTTTACTGGGTTCCGGCGTAACCGTACCGTCAGCCTGGTTCACATTCACCACCCCGTTAGCAGACCAGTACAAGTTGCTGAACTGAGCCGTAAACACTCCGTTTGCCGACAATTGAGCAGAAAAACTAATCTCGGCCATGGTGGGAAGACGCCAGCGACCGGCCGGGAAACCGTTTTCCTGGAAAGCCGCACAGCGATACTGAGCCTGTGCCTTGCTTACTTTGGTGTTCCTGTATGTGCCGCTGAGCTTGGTGGAAATTCGGTAAGACGGAGCAATCATATTTTCCGTGCGGGAACTCTCATCCGTGGGATAATAATACTTGAGACGCCGCTTCTCATTCTCAGCCGAAACAGTCTTATCCTCCTTGAGATAACGCGCTTCCACGTATGAAGGTGTAGGCTGGAAAATCTTGCTGGTCTTGGAACGGGGATCCCCAATTACAAAGCCTGATCCATCTACGTCGGGAGGTAGCACCGTCACACTAATCTTGTACATATCGGTACCGCCACCGTTGTAGCATACCACCCGCCAAAGATTCTCTTTATTCTTCCCGGCATCGTCATAATCTTTCTGGGAGAACTGGGCAGCGTTGATATAAACATACCCCCCATTGAGAGTAGTAGATTGTTCTGAATGATCTTCAATGGTATCCGGGTTGGGCGTGCGGTCCAGATAAATGGCCGGATACTGGATAATGGTCTGCTCTTTACGGTACAGCACACTCTCAGGGTGGTCCTTGTGTACCAAGACAAAGCGGGCCACGTAATAGGAATAGTCAAAGTTCGGGTCTTTGTAGTCATTGTTGAGGACGTGCGTAAACATAATGGCTGATTCCTTGTCCTCAAACCAGTCCTTTCCACCGTTAAGGGCTTCACGCTGAGACTTGTTGTAGTTCAGGAAAATGGTTCCCTCCGGGAAAATATCGTCTTTCCCAGCTATCGTCACAGTTCCTCCAAGGGTATTAGGATTAGGATCGCTGGGTTTAACTGTTCCGTAATAGATTCGCCCCACACGAATGGCATCTTCCCCTTCCTCTACAAGTTGCACCGGATGGGAGCTAACATAGGGAAGCCGGGCCTGGGGCTCGTTGTAGATGATGGTCGTATCCCGTTCTACGGACAGATACCGTGCCTTACCGATATCGGCATTCTTGATGACGATATTCTTGTCTTGCCAGTCCACCACGTAGAAGGTAACATCCGGCGTCACTTTATCCTCGTCGGTTTCTGAGCCCAGGATACCCACGTCGATATTGATGTGGTACCAGTTATTGCGAACAAACCGGCAGATATTTTCTTCCCGGTAATCGTCGGGAATGAAGACTTTGTAGTAATACTGTTTTTGGGTGTAACCGCCCACAACGCGCTTCCACGGAAGCACCAGTTTCAGATAAGGCTCTTTATTGGGAGACTCGGTGTGACCGTAAATCCAGCGCTGGGGATACATGTAGAACGGATAGGTTTGCAGGTAATCTCCATCCTTGTCAAATATCGGGTTCCCATCCAAATCTGTAAACCGCATAGAATTGCTCCTGAAGCTGAAGTAGGAGGCAGATGGGTCCTCGGGCATTTCACCGGACAGGCAGACCGTTTTTATGCCGTCCACCAGGTAAATCTCCATACTCTCCAGCATAGGCTCCCATACCTCACTGTCCTTGAGAACCTGGGGGGCCACATTCACACCCACCGTCATCTTGCAGGCATACCGCTGCAATTCAATGGTGGCGCTCCCGGCCAGCACCTGGTTTCGGCCGCGGAGGGACATCACCGAGCTGCCGCTCATCATAAAGTTTGCGTGATAATGGCTGTTCTCCCCTTCTCCGGGTTTCACAAACTCTGTGGTAACGGGAATTGCCTGCAGTTGCTCCAGAGTGGTTCCTGTGAGAATATCCTCCCCCTGCTCGTCCTTTTCCACCAGCTGTCCCGGGTAATTCACCACGGCAAACACATAACACTGTGTAATATTCTTCTGGCTGGGGAAAAGAAGGTCATTAATGATTTTTGAATCCACCGACAGGCGCAGGATGTCGCTCTTGATTTTTCCTTCTTCGCCATAATCCTTAAACACGTGGTAGACGGCGTCGGAGGTAACATCGTTTCCAGGGTAGAAAAACAAATCTACCGTAGAAAGCAGGTTTTCATGCAGAAGAACATCTATGCCCTCTTCGAGATAAACGTCGTCTTCGTTGTCTCCGGCCTTGGTTTCACTCTCCGGTGCGCAGTCCAGGGTAATCTCCAGATGCGTGCCCAGAGATGACAAGTCTTCCCTGTTGCAGGAAACCAGCAGCAGGAGAAAAACCAAAAGATATGAAAAGCGTTTCATCACAGATGGAAACGGTATTTATAGTCACTGTCAATGGCTTCGGAATCCACATTCACTTCACGCCCCAGCACGGAAACCGAGAACGACAGGGTGAGAGTGGTCTCCGACGCCGGGAGCTCGGAGATATCAATGTCCGTATCCGGATTATTGGTAATTTCGATTGTAATCTCACCTCCGTGCTTATCGGGAGTAATGGTTGCCTGTGGCGTTACCGAGAAAAGCGAGGCGGCGCCACGAGGAGATATCATAAGTGTACCACCTACGGGCGTTGTAATGGAAATGGTCCCCTTGGCCGTTGTACCCGGAATTAGTTTTACGTCTATATATCCGTCGGCGCTGTATTTAATGGAGCCGTCTTCATTACGGGGAATGTCGCAAGTTCGTTCGTCCAACCGGAATTTCTTGGTCACGTTCACCGCCTGGCCGGAGAAATCTACGTGATAATCCCCTTTGGTCCAGGGCGCAGCAACCAGGGAAACCTGCAGGTTACGGCCGCTCATAAAGTAGGCGAACAGGGTCCAGGTATGGTTGCGGGCAAAATCTCCCGGAGCCGCCATGGCAAATTCCCGGGAACGATCTTTCCCGTTAATGGTGTAGTC
>CAMVJR010000035.1 GCA_947167855.1 uncultured Bacteroidales bacterium | reverse complement strand
AGGTGAAACCAACACGCGGGGAGAAGGTCACCTTGGCGGTGGGCCACTTACCGGTGTCGATGTGGGTCTCCTGGTAGTTGTTAGCTCTGGGATAGAAGTTCAGTTCCTTGATGGCGGCATTGGTGATAAGGTCACCGTTGTTGAAGAACAGACCGTCCATACGGAGGCCGTAGGTGAGCTTGAAGTTGTCGGTGGCGTTCCACTCGTCCTGGGCATAGATACCGGCCTTGTAGAACTGTACACGGGCAGCAGGCTTCTGCTCGCCGTCGTAACCGTAGGTAAGGCAGACGATTTCAGGTGCAGCACCGTTCATGAACTCGGTGAGGGACTTGTAGCGATAGTAACCGGTACCATTACGCATGTACTGGTTGTCGGCCATCTGATACTCGAAGTTGATACCTCCGGTGATCTTGTGCTTACCAAGGTACCAGGTGAGATCGTCCTTTACGTTGGCAACGGTGTTGTGCACAGCGTTGTTCCAGGTAAAGAGTTCATAACCCAGAGCCATGTAGATGTTTTCAGAAGCATCTTCAGCACGGACGTCACCATCCAGGATATCAATATGAGGGAACTCCTCAGAGTTGGTGCCACGGACATCGTCCAGCTTGGAGAAGGTGGCCAGGAACTGGTTGGAGAGGTTGTCGCTCAGGCGGCTGTTCAAATCCAGGGACCAGGTGTTCACAATGTTCTTCATGGAGTACATCGTGTTGGCAAAGGACATGGAGCTCTTGGACATACGGCCATCTACCATACGGGAACCACCGTCCATGGAAGAAGCGTTGGGGCTGTTCCAAACGTTGTTCAGGGTATAGTTGTAACGCAGGGCCAGGTGATGTTTCTGGGTAATGTTCCAGTCAATGCGGGCCAGGATCTTGTAGTTGCTCTCATTGGCGGGGAAGTCGGTCCAGGAACCGGTATCATAACCGTACTTCTGCTTCACAAATTCAGAAACCTTCTGGAGGTCTGCATTGGTGGTACGGGAGATATAGTTGTCAGGATCTGCAACGCCGTTGTTGGAACCCTTCCAGCGGTTCACGATGGAAGGAACCTTGGACATTTCGGCGTTCACGAAGAAGAAGAGTTTGTTCTTCACGATAGGACCGCCGAAAGTGAAACCGTAGGTGGTACTGCGATCCTTGTCGCGGGCGCCGCTGATCTGCTCACCGTACACGGTGTCACCACGCAAATTCTCGTTGCGGTGATAAACATAAGCCGTACCCTTGAAGGTGTTGGTACCGGACTTGGTGATGGCGTTCACACCACCACCGATGAAGTTGGTCTGGCGGACATCGTAAGGGCTAATCACAACCTGGAGTTCTTCGATGGCGTCGATGGAGATGGGGTTGCCACCGCCAGGGAGGTTGGAGGACAGACCGAAGTTGTTGTTGAAGTTGGCACCGTCAACGGTGAAGTTGGCGGTACGGCCATCGGAACCGGCGAAGCTCATGCCGTTACCGCCGTAAGGAGAAAGGCGGGTCACGTCGGTGATGCTGCGATTGACGGTAGGGATGGCAGTGATCTGACCATTGTTGATGTTGGTCACAGCGCCAGTGCGCTCCTGAGCGGCGAACTTGGAGGTAGCGTCTGCTACGATCACCGTTCCCTCAAGGAACTCAGAAGACTCGGCGATTTTGGCATTCAGGCTGAACGTCTCGGCCAGCTGGAGGGTAATACCCGTGTAAGTGGTCTCCTGATAACCGAGGCAGGTGAAGTCCACCTTGTAGGGACCGCCGGTACGCATACCCTGGATGGTGTAGCGGCCATCGGCGTTGGTTACTGCGCCATAGACGGTACCGGAGGGCTCGTGGAGGGCCACAACGGCAGCGCCGATGACAGGTTCGCCGTTCTGGTCTACCACGCTACCGGAAAGGGAGGACGTGGTCACCTGAGCAAAGGCGACAATACCCGCAAACATGGTAATGAATGCGAGCGAAAGGCTTTTAAAAGCTTGTCTCATAAATGTTTGAAAAATAAATATTGATACTAACAGTATTTCCCAACCAATCAACGTACAAAGATACGAAGAATTCAGATAATAAAAAAGCGAACTCCTAAGAATTCGCTGTAAGTCAATCTAAAGATTGAAAGCCTTTTGGATGGCAGGAACGCTGTCCAGCAGTTCCCAGCCAAAGAATTGGACAATTTTCTCTTTTCCCTGCACCTTTACCATCTTTTGGAAAGGCTTCCGGCCCATGTGGCCATAGGCGGCCGTGGGGGCATAAATGGGATTCTTGAGCTGGAACTTTTTAATGATAGCGGCGGGCCGAAGGTCAAACAGTTCCTGCACCTTGGCGGCAATCTCACCGTCGGACAGGCCCTTGGCGGCCGTGCCGTACGTATCCACGAATACGCTCACGGGCTGGGCCACGCCAATGGCGTAGGCCAGCTGCACCAGACACTCGGAGGCTACGCCGGCGGCCACCAGGTTCTTGGCAATGTAACGGGCGGCATAAGCGGCGCTGCGGTCTACCTTGGACGGATCCTTTCCGGAGAAAGCGCCACCGCCATGGGCGCCCTTTCCACCGTAGGTGTCCACGATGATCTTTCGGCCCGTCAGACCGGTATCTCCGTGGGGGCCTCCAATCACGAACTTGCCCGTGGGGTTCACGTGCAGCACATAGTCGTGGATGAGCGCGGCCGTCTGCTCCGGGAGTTCGGCCTTCAGGCGGGGAATGAGGATAGTCTCCACATCCTGGCGGATCTTGTTCTGCATGGCTTCGTCCACCTTGGACTGACCGTACTGAGCCACGGCTTCCTCATAGGTCATCTTGCCCAGGCTCTCGGGCACGAACTCGTCGTGCTGGGTACTCAGGACTATGGTATGGACCTTCACCGGCTGGTGGGTCTTGCCATCGTATTCAATGGTGAACTGGCTCTTGGCGTCCGGACGGAGATAAGGCATGAGATCCAGCTCGTTGTGACGGATATCGGCCAGAATCTCAAGGATTTTGTGGCTCAGATACAGCGGCAGGGGCATGTAGTCTTCGGTGTCCTTGCAGGCGTAGCCAAACATCATGCCCTGGTCGCCGGCGCCCTGCTCCTCTTCCGTGGCGCGCTCTACACCGCGGTTGATGTCGGCGCTCTGCTCGTGCAGCGCGCTCAGCACGCCGCAGCTGCTGGCGTCAAACATATAATCGGCCTTGGTATAACCGATCTTGCGGATGGTGTTACGGACGGTGTTCTGGATATCTACGTAAGCTTCGGCCTTCACCTCTCCCATCACCACCACCATGCCGGTGGAGCAGAAGCTCTCGCAGGCCACTTTGGCCTCGGGGTCCTGCTTCAGGAATTCGTCCAGGATGGCGTCGGAAATCTGGTCCGCCACTTTGTCGGGGTGTCCTTCACTCACCGACTCACTTGTAAATAAGTAGTTCTTAGCCATGTATATACAAAAAAATTAGCCCCGTGCATATGCGGAGGCTAAAAACACAAAACACTGATATGAAATGTAATTTTAGCATTTTTTAACGTGGTTGCAAGCAGCCAAATCTATCCACATATGTTTTTTGGGGCGGCAAAGTTATAAAGAAATTTTCGCTTTGCAAAATTTTTTTACGGTTTTACCCAATGAATTTGTACTCCGTCCCTTTCCATGCCGCGGAACCAGGTCATCTGGCGCTTGGCAAACTGGTGGATGGCGTTCCCCAGGGAAACCACCATATCGTCATAGGAAAGCTCTCCCAGCACATACTGGGTAACAAACTTATACTCAAGGCCGTAGTACAGAAGATCATCCGGCGGGACGGTCTGCAGCAGCGTGCGGATCTCCTCCACCAGGCCCTCCTGCAGGCGCTCTTCCAGCCGGCGGTCGATGCGGGCCACGCGTTCCTCCCGGGTTACGAGCGTTCCTATATAATAAGGTTTGCGCGGGAGGGCCTCGTCCGGTAACCCGTTCTGTTTCTCAAACTTATACGCCCGGGTCACGGATTCTATGTACAGACCGGACCCTCCGCAGAGAATGGGGATGACGCCACGGCTCCGGATATCGGCATAAGCCTTGGCAAAGGCCTCCTGATACTGGTAGATGTTGAATTTGCTGCCGGCCGGTACAATGTCAATGAGGTGATAGGGCACGTCTCCGTACTCCTTGAGGTCCTTCCCGGTGCCGATGTCCATGCCCTTGTACACCTGGCGGCTATCGGCCGAAATGATTTCCGGAGATGGCCGGTCGGGGCCGGCCATGACGGTGGCCAGCTGCACGGCGTAACGGGTTTTGCCGGAGGCGGTGGGGCCTACGACGCAGATGAGGTCTATGTCCCCGGCATCGTACGCCCGGGCCAGGGCGGCGGGATCCACCACCTCGGGGTCCGGAAGCTGGGCCATGGGCGGGATGCCCGGCCGGTCCGGCAGAAGCTGCGTCTTGTTGAGCATGCCACAAAATTACGGAAAATGTATTACCTTTGCAATCCTATGCCCAAAGCCAAGAGCAGCATACAGATCAAAAACCGCCGGGCCTCGTTTGATTACGAGTTCCTGGAGACCTATACCGCCGGCATCCAGCTGGTGGGAACGGAGATCAAATCCATCCGCGCCGGCAAGTGCTCGCTGCAGGATGCGTACTGCTTCTTTGTGGGCAACGAGCTCTTTGTGCGGGGCATGAACATTGCCCAGTACCACTGGGGCAGCTGGGGCCAGCACGAGCCCGTGCGGGACCGCCGTCTCCTCCTCAACCGCAAGGAGCTCAGGCATTTGCAACAGGCCGATAAGCAGAAAGGCCTCACCATCGTAGCCGTCAAACTCTTCATAGCCGACAATGGCTTTGCCAAGCTGGTAATTGCCCTGGCCAAGGGTAAGAAGGAGTACGACAAGCGCCAGTCCATCAAGGACAAGGATCTGCGGCGCGAGATGGATAGGAACGGGTACTAGTCCATAGACTGGCTCGTCTTCGCGGCCATTATTCTCATTCGGGAATAATCCTCCGGAGAGAGGGAGGAGAAGAAGAAGTCAATGGGATCCTTGACTTCCCCGTTGTGGTACACTTCAAAGTGAAGGTGAGGGGCGGTCACAAAGGTGGAAACACCCACCGTACCCAGCACCTGACCCACTTTGACCATTCGGCCCTGGACCACGGAGATGTCTCCCAGGAGGCTGTACTTGGTTACATAACCGTTTCCGTGGTCAATCTCCACCTCGTTGCCCAGGCCCTTGCGGGAGTGGGTTACCTTGGTGACGCGGCCGGAGGCGGCGGCGTACACCGGGTCTCCCTGCGGAGCAATGAGGTCCAGGCCGTCGTGCTGCACCTGGAGGTTATAGATGGGGTTGTGTTTAACCCCCACGGAGGCGCCCACCTGCACGTAGGACATATTTCTGAGCGGCAGGGAAAGCGGGGGGATGCTGTCGGCCTTCTCCTGGAGGAGGCGGAAGACCTCGGCAAAATCTTCGTCTATCCCGCGGGCCATGGCCAGGAGGCTGTCGGCCCGGTCGGAGGCCGTGTTCACGTAATAGCGCTCCGGCAGGGTTTCGCTTTCCTGCATGCCCACGCCGCGGTAGCCGCCCACTTCTTCCAAAGACGGAGGCGGGGTGTCAAACAGTTCTTCGTAGATGGCGTCGTCCCTTTCCATCAGCCCTTCCAGCACGTCTCCAATGAGCTCTTCCTTGGCTTTCATGGCCGAATACATATTGCTGTAGAGCCGGTTTTCCTTCTCCAGCTGGCGCTCCTCCTTGGTGGAGAAGAACAGGGCAAAGAGCATGTAGAGCACGATGGCCATGGAAAGCGAGGCCACCGTATACCGGAGGATGGCCATCAGAATCCGCTTGGTCTTGCTGTCTTTCTTCTTGGCTGCCATCAGTTTTCCGGTTTTTTAACCATCTCGGCGTAGTCTTCGGCCGAAATGGTGAGGTCCATGTATAAGGCGGGATTGACGTATTCCTTACGATACATCACTTCGTAGTGCAGGTGCGGTCCGGAGACCAGGCCCGTGCGGCCCGTAAGGCCCAGGCAGTCTCCGCGGGTAACCCGCTGGCCCAGTGTTACGTCGATGCGCGACATATGGGCATAGCGCGTCTTGTAACCAAAGCCGTGGTCCACCTCCACGTGGTAGCCGTAGCCACCGCGCTCCCGCGCCACCTTTACCACCACACCGTCTCCGGTGGCATAGATGGGATTGCCGGGCGGGCAGGCAAAGTCCATACCCGTATGGCGCTTGCGATAACCCAGCACCGGGTGCATCCGGTAGCCGAAGGGGCTGGACATCCGGTAGGTGGAAGGATCCGTATTCACGGGAGAGATGGCGGGGATGTGGGAGGCCAGGTCACCGGCCGTGCGCTGGAGGGTGGACACGTCGTCAAACGATTTGGACTGGACGTATACGCGTTTTTCCAGCTGGTCCAGGCGGCGGGCAATGTCCAGGACGGCCGTTCCTTCCAGCTCCTTGTAGCGGCTTTCCCCACCCAGGCCGGAACGGCGGATGGCTTCCGGAATCTCGTCCAGGCCGTACACGGAACGGTACACGCGGTCGTCTCTTTCTTCCATCATGGAGAGGAGTTCCTCGTAGCGGTCCAGCTGCTGGGACATCTGGTCTATGCGGGTGTTCCACTCCGCATTCTTGTGCCGCAGCATGGACGTTTTGGGCAGGTCTTCCTTCATGACGGATACCCTCAACCACATAAAGAGCAGGAACAGGAACACGCCCGCGATGCTTACTACCAGCACCTGCCAGCCCTGGATACGGGTCTCCTCCTGGACATCCACCATGAGGGTCTCCGGATTCATCACGTATTTCTTCTTGCCCTTTGCCATTTTCTTTTGTAGCCTACAAAGGTAACAAAAAAAATCTATAAGGATATTCGTGGAATTTTGTGTAATTTTGCAGGTTATATCTTCTATAGGTAATAGAAACGCACACAATATATGACATCTAAAGAAATCCGCCAGAAGTTTCTGGACTTCTTCGCCTCCAAGGGACACGTGGTCGTGCCCTCGGCCCCCATGGTCATCAAGAACGACCCTACCCTCATGTTCACCAACGCGGGCATGAACCAGTTCAAGGACATCTTCCTGGGCAACAGCGCCCCCAAGTTCCCCCGCGCAACGGACTCCCAGAAATGCCTCCGCGTGAGCGGCAAGCACAACGACCTGGAAGCCGTGGGTCACGACGGCCGTCACCACACCATGTTTGAGATGCTGGGCAACTGGAGCTTTGGAGACTACTTCAAGACCGAGGCCATCGACTGGGCCTGGGAGCTCCTTACGGAGGTCTACAAGATTGACAAGACCAAACTGTACGCCACCGTGTTCGAGGGCTCCGAAGAAGACGGAACCACCCTGGACACCGAGGCCCAGCAGGCCTGGCTCAAGCACCTGCCGGAAGACCATATCCTCACCGGCAACAAGCACGACAACTTCTGGGAGATGGGAGACACCGGCCCCTGCGGCCCCTGCAGCGAGATCCACATCGACCTCCGCTCCGACGAAGAGATTGCCAAAGTGCCCGGCAGACAGCTGGTGAACGCAGACAATGACGAGGTCATCGAGATCTGGAACCTGGTGTTCATGCAGTACAACCGCAAGGCCGATGGTCACCTGGAGCCCCTCCCCGCCAAGAGCATCGACACGGGCATGGGCTTCGAGCGCCTGTGCATGATCATGCAGGGCAAGAAGAGCAACTACGAGACGGACGTCTTCTCCGGCCTTATTGGCAAGGTAGAAGAGTTCTCCGGTCACAAATACGCCGAGGGAGGCAACGTAGAAGTGGCCATGCGCGTAATCGCCGACCACATCCGCGCCATCGCCTTCTCTATTGCCGACGGTCAGCTGCCTTCCAACGTGAAGGCCGGCTATGTGATCCGCCGCATCCTGCGCCGCGCCGTTCGTTACGGCTATACCTTCCTGGGCTTCACGGAGCCTTTCCTGTGCCGCCTCATCCCTCAGCTGGTGGCCGATATGGGAGAAGCCTATCCGGAACTGATAGCCCAGCAGAAGCTCATCTCCAACGTGATCAAGGAAGAGGAAAATGCCTTCCTGCGCACGCTGGACCGCGGTATCCGCATGCTGGAAGACAACATGGCCAAGAACGCCGACACCAAGGTGGTGGCCGGCACCGATGCCTTTGTGCTGTACGACACCTACGGCTTCCCCATTGACCTCACCGAGCTCATCGCCGCCGAAAAGGGCTACACCGTAGACCTCAAGGGCTTCAACGTAGAGCTGAAGAAGCAGAAGGAGCGCGCCCGCAACGCCACCGCCAACGAGTTTGGAGACTGGATGGTGTTCAAGGAGGCCGACGTGGAATTCGTGGGCTACGACGTCCTCCGCATCAAGGGGGTCCACCTCCTGAAGCAGCGCACCGTCAAGCAGAAGAACAAGGAATACTTCCAGCTAGTCTTTGACCGCACGCCGTTCTACGCCGAGATGGGTGGCCAGGTGGGAGACACCGGCTTCATCGAGGGCGAGGACGGAGAACGCATCCAGATCCTGAACACCGTGAAGGAAAACAACCTCACCATCCACCTGGCCGAGCGTCTTCCTTCCGTGAGCAACCAGACTTTCTACCTGGTAGTGGACAACTCCCGCAGACGCCACATCCAGAACAACCATACCTGCACGCACCTGCTGCACCAGGCCCTGCGCGTGATCCTGGGCACCCATGTGGAGCAGAAGGGTTCCTTCGTGGGCCCGGACTACTTCCGCTTTGACTTCTCCCACTTCCAGAAGATGACCGACGAAGAGCTGCGCGCCGTGGAAACCCGCGTGAACCAGCTCGTACGCTCCGACTTCCCCCTGGAAGAGAAGCGCGACGCCACCATGGAGGAAGCCCGTTCCATGGGCGCCATGGCCCTGTTTGGAGAAAAGTACGGAGACGTGGTGCGCGTGGTTCGCTTCGGAGACTCCGTAGAGCTCTGCGGCGGTACCCATACCCCTCGTACCGGTACCATCGGCCTGTTCAAGATTGTATCTGAAAGTGCCGTGGCTGCCGGCGTACGCCGTATCGAGGCCGTCACCGGCGGCAAGGCCGTGGAGATGGTGAACGGCATGGAAGACCTCCTGAAGGGCCTGAAGAACCTCATGAACAATGTGCCGGACCTGCAGAGCGCCATCGAAAAGCTGGTGGCCGAAAACGCCGAGGCCCGCAAGCAGCTGGAGGCTGTGGCCAACGAAAAGGCCGCCGCCCTGGCCGAAAAGCTGGCGGCCCAGGCCGTGGAGGTGAACGGCATCAAGGTGGTGAAGTTTGACAACTCCATGGACCCGGCTATCGTTCGCAACGTGGCCCTGTTATTGCAGAAAAAGGTGGAGAACTTTGTGCTGGCCGGTGCCTTTGCCTACGACGGTAAGCCCAACCTGGTGCTCCTGTACTCCAACGACCTGGTGGCCAAGGGCAAGAACGCCGGTAAGGACATCCGCGAAGCAGCCAAGCTCATCCAGGGCGGCGGCGGCGGACAGCCCGGTCTGGCAACCGCCGGCGGCCGTTCGGTGGAAAGCCTCAACGAAGCCCTCAACAAACTGGTAGAGATCGCTACTGCCTAAGTGCTGCATGAAGAAGCTGGATAAATTCATCCTCAAATCCTTTGGCGTGCCGTTTCTGGCCACGCTGGGAATTGTGGTGTTTATCCTGGCCATGCAGTTCCTTTGGGTATACATAGACGAGCTGGTGGGCAAGGGACTGGAATTCAAGGTGATCCTTGAGTTCATGATGTGGGGCAGCTGCCAAGTGCTGCCCCTGGCCATTCCCCTGGCCACCCTCCTGAGCTCCATGATGGCGCTGGGAGACATGGGTGAGAAGTTTGAGCTCACGGCCATCAAGGCCTCGGGCATCTCCCTCACCCGCGTGCTCTTCCCCATGACCTTCCTGTGCCTGCTCATCTGCGTGGGCGCCTTCTACGTGGGAGACCGCCTGGTCCCCTACTCCATCAACCAGATCTACACCATGCGAGACGATATCCGCCGCACCAAGAGTGAGATCAAGATCCCCACGGGTATCTTCTACGATGGTATCGAAGGCTACATCCTGCGCATCGAGAAGCGGGACAAGGAGACCGGCATGATGTACAACATCCAGGTGTACGACCACAGCGCCGGCAAGGGCAACACCCGCATCACGGTGGCCGACAGCGGCATCATCAAGATGTCCAAGGTCAAGGACTACCTCACCTTCTCCATGTATGACGGCGTAAGCTATCAGGAAGAGAACGTGCGCAAATACAAGGACACCACCCTTACCCTGCAGCGCGTGGCCTTCTCCCGCCAGGAGATGGTGATCTCGCTGGAAAACTACGCCTACCACCAGTCCGACAGCGCCCGCTACGGAGAGCAGGTGCGTTCCATGAACCTCAAGTCCCTCCACAACGGCCGCGACTCCCTGGAAACCCTGGTGCACAACGGTACGCGCCGCCACGTGGAAGAGTTCCTGCGCAACAGCGTCATCGATAACCGCAAACAGCTGGACACCAATTGGCGCTCCATCTCCTCCACGGTGATGGACGTCCACACCCACGGTCCCTGGAAAACCCTCAGCGACAAGCAGAGGGCCTACGACAACGCCTCCAACGGCGCCCTTCAGTACGCCAACTCGGCCCGCAACATGGTAATGGAATCGGCCGACTATACCCGCCTCATTTACCGCACCAATGTGGAAATCTGGAAGAAGTACGCCCAGGCACTGGCCTGCCTGCTGCTCTTCTTCATAGGCGCTCCGGTAGGTGCCATCCTCAAAAAGGGCGGCCTGGGTGCCCCGGCCATCATCTCCATGCTGTTCTTCGTGCTGTACTGGGTCATCGATATCATTGGAGAACGGCTGGGCAACAATGGCGTCACATCGGCCTTCATCGGAAAGTTCATATCGGCCTTTATCCTGGCGCCGATAGGCGGCTTCCTTACCTTTAAAGCCGTACAGGACTCCAGCCTGTTCAATATAGACCTGCTCAAATCAGGTTTCCGCAAAATCAAGAGTCAATTCATCCGTATGTTCAGAAAGACACGTATCGTATATATGGGTACGCCGGAGTTCTCGGTGGGCCCGCTGGAGGCCCTGCAGAAGGCCGGTTACAAAGTGGTGGGCGTGGTCACCGTACCCGACAAGCCCTCCGGCCGCGGCCTCAAGATGAACGAAAGCGCCGTCAAGAAATACGCCGTGGCGCACGACCTGCCGCTGCTGCAGCCGGAGAAGCTCAAGGACGAGGAGTTCCTGAGGGCCCTCGCCGCCTGGAAGGCCGATCTGTTTGTGGTGGTGGGCTTCCGCATGCTGCCGGAAGTGGTATGGAGCATGCCCAAGCTGGGCACCTTCAACCTGCACGCCGCCCTGCTGCCGCAGTACCGCGGCGCCGCTCCCATCAACTGGGCGGTGATCAACGGAGAGAACATCTCCGGTGTTACCACCTTCATGATTGACCAGAAGATTGACACCGGCGGCATCATCCTCCGCTCCGAGTGCCACATCGAACCCACCGACACCGCCGGAGACCTCCACGACAAGCTCATGGAACTGGGCTCCACGCTGGTGGTGGAAACGGTGGAAGGCCTCATCCAGAAGAACGTGGAACTGCGTGTACAGCGCAGCTTCATCCAGGGCTCCGAGCTTCTCAAGCCCGCTCCCAAGCTCACCCGCGAGCTCCAGCACATTGACTGGAACGACACGTCCAGACACATTTACAACCTCATCCGCGGCCTGTCGCCGTTCCCCTGCGCCTTTACGGAGCTGGTAGCCCCGGGCAGCGAGCCCGTGCAGCTCAAGATCTACTTTGGAGAAATCCGGGAAGACCTGCACGCAGCCCCCGGAACGGTTCTGTCCGACGGCAAGACCTACCTGGCCATCGCCACGGAGGACGGCGCCATTGCCATCACGGACCTCCAGCTGGCCGGCAAGAAGCGGATGGACGTCAAGTCCTTCCTGCTGGGCTTCCGCAATCCCACCGCCTACACCACCACCCAAGGCACCTCCAAGGCCGAAGTAGAAAAGGCACAACCCAAGGAAGATGAATAGCATCGTCATTCTGGGTAACGGGGCTTTCCCTACCGAACCTTATCCCCTGTTCCTGCTGGACCAGGCAGAAGGCGTGGTGTGCTGCGACGGGGCCATTGAGAAATGGCTGGAGCATGATGCATCGGCCCGCCCCCTGGCCATTGTAGGGGATCTGGATTCCGTTCCTGCCCAGTTCAAAGAGCAGTTTGCCTCTGTGCTGGTCCCCGTGACCGAGCAGGAGCACAACGACCAGACCAAGGCCCTTGCCTGGGTGCTGGAAAACCATCCCGAGGTCTCCGAAATAGTGTTTCTGGGCGCCACCGGCCTCCGGGAAGACCATACCATCGGCAACCTGGGCCTCCTGATGGACTACCCCCGCCAGTTCAACCTGGGAGAACGCAAGCTCTCCATGGTCTCCGACTTTGGAACGGCATTCGTCGTTACAGACAGCAGCGACCTCCACCTGGGTGAAGGTCGCCGCATCTCACTTTTCAGTGCAGACAACTCGCTGCGCGTATGTTCCGAAGGCCTCGAGTGGCCGCTGGACGAGGTGGTGTTTGATGCCTGGTGGAAGGCCACCCTCAACCGCACCTCGGCCCCCATTGTTTCCCTTCATTTCAACCACCCCTCGACCCTTCTGGTGATGGTGGACTAGGATCCGCCTATTTGCAGAAGTTCCGGCTGGCGAAGGGGAAGGACAGCCGCAGGGCGGTGTGCCAGTATTCCCACGTGTGACCGCCGTTGCGGACGCGGAGCTCGTTCTTGATGCCGGCCTCGTTCATCTTGAGGTGCAGCTGAACGGAAAGGAGCATCAGGGAATCGTCGTCTCCGCAATCCAGGAACCACTTGACGGTTTTGAGCTGGGCCTTGGTGGCATCGTCTGCGTTGTCAATGAAGTCCAGGGCCGAATGCTCCCGTACGGACTCGTCCGTGATGGAGAGCTTGCTGCCGGACTTATTGGAGCCGCGCACCTCGCGGTGCTTGTTGTCCAGCCAGGCGCTCATGCCGTAGGCGCTGGAGAACAGGTCCGGGTGGCGCTGGGCGTATACGATGGAACCGCCGCCGCCCATGGAAAGGCCCATGATGGCGCGTTTTCCCTTGCAGCCGCCACAGTTGTACTTCTGCTCTGCGGTGGGCAGAAACTCTTCAAAGAAGAAGTCCTCGTAGGGCCAGTCTTTAACGTTGAAGTAACCGTTCTGGTAATTGTGAACGTCATTGTCTCCTGCGTTGGGCATAATGATGACGGCAGGAACCATTTCTCCACAGGCGATGAGCTCGTCGGCCACGTCTTTCATACGGCCGGTACCGGCCCAGTTGCTGTAGTCTCCGTAAAGACCGTGCAACAGGTAGATGACGGGATAACTCTTCTCAGCGTTGTAGCCGCTGGGAAGGTATACGTTGAACTTTTGCTCACAGCCCAGCTTAGCGCTTTGGATGCTGTCCGTAACAATTTTGCTCTGCGCCCAGGCGGCCGTTCCGGCCACCATCAGGCAAAGGAAGATGACAATGCGTTTCATAAATTATAGTAAAGGTTACATTACCCGAAGACGGGCCTTGAGGCGCCTTACCAGGCCCAGCAGAAGCTGTCCCGGAGTGGGGGTGGTGGGAGCCATGATCCTCCATCCGGAGTTGAACAGATTGCCGGGTTTGAAGACGCGATGAAGGCTTCTGAGGTCTTTTCCCAGGGCATTCCTGCTGTGGTTCAAGTCCTGGAGAACCTGCACGTGTGCCTTATCCAGCTGCCGGAGGCTGCGGACATTTCTAAGTTCTTTGTGGGTCATAGCTCTTCCTCCTCGTCTTCAAAGAATATTTTGGCAAAGAGTCTTACGAATCCGTTCACAAAGAGTTTATCCTTGAGCAGGAACAGAATCAGGGTGAACAGGGCAAAGATGCCGGCCACAATGAAGGCGGCCAGGGCGTAGTTGTCCAGCCAGTTTCCAAGCAGGATCACGCAGCCCGCACCAATGGCCAGCAACACAATAGACAGGGATACCAGGGCTAAAACCAGGGCTATCACCTGACCCAGCGTGAGGGACAGGCCCTTGGTGATCCGAATTTTCAGATCATCGGTCTGCAAGTCCACGTAGGCCTTGGCATCGGATACCAAGTCCTGCAGGGGTCTGTCTAAGCCGGCCATACTATGCCTCCTGAGGCTGATCGTCTACTTCCTCGTTCTGGCTGAGGGTCTTCTCCAGCTTGTCCAGTTTTTCCATCAGGACCTTGCGGGCTTCTTCCTTCAGATCGGCCCCTTGCTCCATCAGGCTCTTTTTGAGGGCGTTCATTTCCCGGCGGGCATAGCGGTAGCGGACCTGGGCCTTGTGGCTCAGTTCTTCGGCCTGCTCCTTGGCCTCGTCATAGCCTTCGGAAGCGGATTCCATGATTTTCTTGCGGGTCTCGTCCCCGGCTGCGGGGGCAAAGAGAATACCGGCCAGGGCCCCCAGGGCGGCGCCGGCGACAAAGCCTAATAATGAATCGGTTTTCATATCTCAGTGTTTTAATGTGTTGGTTATTTACGGATGTACAAGGGTTCCCACCTTTTCTCCGGCCAGGAGTTTGGTGAGGTTGCCGGTGGCATTCATATCAAAGACGATGATGGGCATCTTGCCGTCGCTGCACAGGGCGTAGGCGGTCTGGTCCATCACCTTCAGGTGCTTGGAGATGGCCTCGTCAAAGGAAAGCTCCTCATATTTCTGGGCCGAAGGATCTTTCTCCGGGTCTGCGGTGTATACGCCATCCACGCGGGTGCCTTTGAGGAGGGCATCGGCCCCGATTTCCAGGGCCCGGAGGGCGGCTCCGCTGTCCGTGGTAAAGAAAGGATTGCCGGTACCGCCGGCGATGAGGGCTACGCCGCCGCGTTCCATGACTTTGACGGCGTCGTCTCTCATGTAGTACTTGGCGTGCGGCTCCATGGGAGTGGAGGTGAAGACCACGGCGTCTACGCCTTCGGCCTTGATGAACATGCTCAGGGCCAGGGAGTTGATAACCGTAGCCAGCATGCCCATTTTGTCTCCGTCCACGCGGTCGAAGCCCTTGCCCACACCCTGCAGGCCGCGGAAGATGTTACCGCC
>CAMVJR010000034.1 GCA_947167855.1 uncultured Bacteroidales bacterium | reverse complement strand
ATCAACATCATGTGCATGACCGCCTGGTGGAACGTCTATCCTTCCAAGGACAAGAAAGATATGATCTGGGCCGATATGACCTGGGTCTACATTGTCATCTACGACATCTGGAACTTCGCCTACACCTACAACTGCCTGCCCACGCACAGCTGGTACTGCGGCGTAGCCCTTCTGCTGGCCCCCACCGTGGCTGCCCTCCTGTGGAACCGCGGCGGCTGGATCCAGAACCGCGCCAACACCCTGGCCATCTGGTGCATGTTTGCCCAGGTATTCCCCCTGTTCCAGGAAACCTTCAAGAACGGCCAGCAGTGGTACTCCTGGGCCACCCTGCCCGTGCTCTACCCCGAAGGTGTAGCTACTATCGAAAAGCTTTATGCCGCCGGTGGCCAGGCCGCCGCAGACGGCATTGTGGGCACTACCGTAGATCCTTCCGTGGTGGCGGCCAATCCTTCCATGATGCTGTTTATCAGCGCCCTGGCTCTGGTCACCAACATCGCCGCCCTGTGCTGGATCGTGGCCATCTCCCGCAAGCGCCACATCAATCCTTACAAGGAGGATGTCTTTGTGGAGCAGAAATACTACAAGGATGCCATGGCCCGTGCCGCGGTAGATTAAGAATCCCATTTGAGGAGGCCCTTCGGGGCCTCCTTTTTTGTTTCCCGGGAAATGACTACCTTTGTGGCATGAAATCGAACGAATTTGACGTTATCATCATAGGCGGAGGCATCACCGGTGCCGGTACGCAGAGAGACTGCGCCATGCGCGGACTGCGTACCCTGCTGGTAGACCGCTCCGACATAGCCACCGGCGCCACCGGCCGCAACCACGGCCTGCTGCATTCCGGTGCCCGCTATGCCGTGAGCGACCCTGAATCGGCCCAGGAATGCATCCGCGAAAACATGATCCTCCGCAGGGTAGCCGCCCACTGCATAGACGAGTCCGACGGTCTCTTTGTCACCCTCCCGGAAGACGACCTGGACTACCAGAAGACCTTTGTCCAGGCCTGCCGCAACGCCGGCATCCGGGCCGATATCATAGACCCGGACCTGGCCCGCCGCCTGGAGCCGTCCGTGAACCCGGACATCATTGGCGCCGTCCGCGTACCGGACTGCAGCGTGGACCCCTTCCGCCTGTGCGCCGCCAACATGCTGGACGCCAAGCTCCACGGAGGACAGGTTCGCCTGCACACGGAAGTAACCGGCATCCTCCGAGAAGGGAATACAGTCAAAGGAATTCGTACGCACAACCGCAATACCGGTGAAGACCAGGAGTTCTACGCTCCCATCGTGGTCAATGCCGGCGGCGTCTGGGGCCAGGAACTGGCCCAGATGGCCGGGATCAAAGTGGGCATGTTCCCCGCCAAGGGATCGCTGCTCATCTTTGCCCACCGCGTCAACAATATGGTCATCAACCGCTGCCGCAAGCCCTCAAATGCCGATATCCTGGTCCCCGGAGATACCGTCTGCATCGTGGGCACCACGTCTTCCCGCATTCCGCTGGAAGAGTGCCGCAACGTGGCCGTAACCCCGGACGAGGTGACCCTCCTTATCACGGAAGGCATGAAGCTGGCCCCCAGGCTGGCCTCTACCCGCATCCTCCGCGCCTATGCCGGCGTCCGCCCGCTCGTGAGCGCCGATGACGACCCTTCCGGCCGCAACATCTCCCGCGGCATCGTGTGCCTGGACCATGAGACACGCGACGGTGTCAAGGGCCTCATCACCATTACCGGCGGCAAGCTCACCAGCTACCGCCTCATGGCAGAGATGGCCACGGACCTGGTGTGCAAGAAACTGGGCGTGGACAAGGCCTGCGAAACGGCCGTGCTGCCCCTTCCCGGCTCGGAAGAAGGCTCGTACGAGGAAGTGGCCAAGAAGATTTGGGAGAATCCCACCACGGCCCAGAAAGTGGCCGCCGCCCGCATGGGCAGCCGCGTGTCCCGCATCCGCAGCACCGACCGCCGCGACGAGGCCCTCATCTGCGAGTGCGAGCAGGTAACCATGGGAGAGATCAACGCGGCCATCGACCGCCTGGAAGCCTCTACCCTCACAGACCTCCGCCGCCGCACCCGCGTGGGCATGGGCACCTGCCAGGGTGAGTTCTGCGCCTGCCGCGCCGCCGGCCTGCTGGCCAAGGCCCATGGCTGCATAGAAAAAGAAAGGGCCGATATCGACTATTTCCTCCAGGAACGCTGGAAGGGCAACTTCCCCATTGGCTGGGGAGACACCCTCCGCGAGGCCGAATATACACAATGGGTTTATAAACACGTACTGGGCATATGAGATACGATACTGTCATAGTGGGTGGAGGACTGGCCGGTCTCACCGCAGGCATCAGCCTGCAGAAGGCCGGAAAGAGCACCGCCATCGTGAGTACCGGACAAAACGCCCTGTACTTCTTCTCCGGCTGTTTTGACTCCATCCAGGAGCCCACGCCGGAAATCAAGAGCCTCTTTTCCGAGGCCGGCATCCGGGTGCACTACACCCCGGGCGTACGCCTCATGCCCATGGGCACCTTCAAGGAATCGGCCCTGGCCCTGGAAGATGTGAGCCTCTTCCCCACCCCGCAGTTTGGCAAGAAGGTGCTCATCATCAATTTCATGGCCTACCACGACTTCTTCTCCTCCTTCCTGGCCCAGGGTCTGGAGAAGCAGGGCATGGAATGCCGCATCCGCTTCCTCAACCTGGGAGACCTGGCCCAACCCGAACTGGGTCCCAACCAGATGCGCGCCGTCCAGATTGCCCGCAAACTGGACGATGTCTGGGAGAAGGTGGTGCAGGAAGTACGCGTCCTCCTCAAAGACGAGGACACCGTGGTGTTGCCGCAGGTCTTCGGCCTCAACGATGCCTCCATTCCGGAGCGCATCCGCCAGGGCATCCCGGCGCGCGTGGTCTTTGCCGGCACCCTGCCGCCCTCCGTTCCCGGCATCCGCACCCAGATGCTGCTCAAAAAGCGCTATGAGGTGCTGGGCGGTACCTACCTCCTGGGAGACCGCGTCACCGGCGCCCACGTATACGAAGACGTGGTCCAGAATGTGGTAACCAAGCAGCTGGACCGCCATTACCTGGAGGCCGACCACTTTATCCTGGCCAGCGGCAGTTTCTTCTCCAAAGGCCTGAGCAGTAACCCTTTCAAGATTTACGAGCCCCTGTTCGAACTGGACATGGACTACGACCCGGACCGTAACACCTGGTACGATCCCACCTTCGCTAACCACCAACCTTACCTTGGCTTCGGTGTCAAGACCGATGCACAGCTCCGCCCCAGCCGCGGCGGCGTTCCCGTCAAGAACCTCTATGTCATAGGTTCCATCCTGGGAGAAACCCACCCCGAACTGGGCAGCGGTGCCGGCCTGGCCATCCGAAGTGCGCTCAAGGCAGCACAACTAATAACCGGTCAACCCTAATGCAGTATCAGGAGTATACACAAAGCGAGAATAATTTCGAAGAGTGTACCAAGTGCACCATCTGCACGGCCTACTGTCCGGTTATGCAGGTGAACCCGCTGTACCCCGGTCCCAAACAGGCCGGGCCTGACGGCGAACGCCTGCGCCTGAGAGATCCCAACTTCTTTGACGAAGCCCTTAAATACTGTCTCAACTGCAAGCGCTGCGAGGTAGTGTGCCCGTCAGAGGTAAGGGTGGCCGATATCATCCAGAGCGCCCGCATCAAGTACGAGTCCAACCCGCCCAAGGTGAGGGACTATCTGCTGTCCCATACGGACACCATGGGCAAGCTGGCCCGTCCGTTTGCCCCGGTGGTGAACTTTGCCACCCGGCAGCCGCTCACCAAAGCCACCATGGACTTTACGCTGGGCATTGACAAGCACCGCACCTTCCCTTCCTACAGCCCCCACGGTTTCGAGGGCTGGCTCAAGCGCCGCCGTAAAGAGCAGGCGGCCTTCCCGGAGCAGGTAGCCTACTATCACGGCTGCTACGTTAACTACAACTATCCCAAGCTGGGAAAAGACCTGGTCAAGGTGCTCAACGCCATGGGCATCGGCGTCCAGCTGCTGGAAGACGAGAAGTGCTGCGGCATTGCCCTCATCAGCAACCAGTTCATCAAAGCGGCCACCAAGAATGCCCAGTTCAATGTAGAGCAGCTTTCCAAGGCCGTGGAGAAAGGCCTCAAGGTCATCACCACCTCCTCCACCTGCACACTTACCATGCAGGAGGAGTACCCCAACCTGCTGGGTGTAGACAATTCCGCCGTACGGGATTCCCTCCTGATGGCCACCCGCTTCATCTATGAAAAGCTGGAGCAGGGAGCTACCCTTCCTTTTCGGCCCGATTTCCATAAACGCGTGGCTTACCATACGCCCTGCCACATGCAGAGACTGGGCTGGGGCGTCTTCTCCCAGCGGCTCCTGCAGCGGATTCCCGGCATCGAGTTCACGCCGCTGGAGCAGTCCTGCTGCGGCATCTCCGGCACCTATGGCTTCAAGAAAGAGAACTACGCCAGCTCCCAGGCCATCGGAGAGCCCCTCTTTGAGCAAATCCGCAGCGTCAACCCGGACGTAGTTGCCTGCGACTGCGAAACTTGCAAATGGCAAATAGAAATGTCCACCGGCTACAAAGTAGAGAATCCCATCTCCATCCTGGCCGAAGCAATCAGTGATAAAGAATAAGATGCTTAAGTTCTTACAACAGCCGCCTTATCTGCCGGCAGAGACGGGCCCCGAGGCCGATGCCAAATACAAACGCCTGCGGTGGCAGGTCTTCATTGGCGCCTTCATTGGCTACGCCGGCTTCTACCTGGTCCGCAAGAATCTGTCCATGGCCATTCCGGCCATGGAGCCGCTGGGCTTTGACAAGACGGAACTGGGCTTTGTGCTGGGCCTGAACGCCGCAGCCTATGCCCTTTCCAAGTTCCTGATGGGCAGCGTATCGGACCGTTCCAACGCGCGGGTATTCCTTCCGCTGGGCCTCATCCTTACGGCCATCTCCATGTGCTTCATGATTGTTCCCATCCAGTTCATAGGGGCCGACAACAAAGCCCTGTCCATCCTGGTCATGGGTATCCTCAATGCCGCCGTGGGTTGGTTCAACGGCATGGGCTGGCCTCCCTGCGGCCGTGTAATGACGCACTGGTTCTCCCCCAATGAGCGGGGAACCATGATGAGCATCTGGAACTGTGCCCACAACGTGGGCGGTGCCCTGGTAGGCCCTATGGCTACCTACGGTGCCGTCTGGTTCGGCAGCTGGTTCTACGGTGCCCACACGGATCTGTACTTTCTCATTGGCACCTTCGCTTTTCCTTCGGCCGTGGCCCTTTTCATTGCCCTGCTGGCCTACATCCTGCTGCGGGATACGCCGCAGTCCTGCGGTCTTCCTTCCGTAGAGGCCTGGCGCAATGACTACCCCAAGAACTACTCCCAGAAGCACGAACAAACCCTCAGCACCAAGGAGATCTTCTTCCAGTACGTGCTCAATAACAAGTTCCTGTGGTTCATCGCCCTGTCCAATGCCTTTGTCTATATGGTACGCTACGGCTGCCTGGACTGGGCCCCCACCATCCTCACGGAGAAGGGCATCAACCTCAAGAGCGCCGGCTGGGCCTACTTTGCCTACGAGTTCGCCGCCATTCCGGGAACCCTCCTCTGCGGCTGGCTGTCAGACAAACTCTTCCACGGAAAACGCGCCCTGCCCACCATCATCTTCATGGCCCTGGTGCTCGTCTTCATCATCCTGTACTGGCAGTTCATCGACAACCTCACCATGGTGATCATCTGCCTCATCGGCATTGGCTTCTTCATCTACGGGCCCGTGATGCTCATTGGCGTACAGGCCCTGGACCTGGCCCCCAAGAACGCGGCAGGAACCGCCGCCGGCCTTACCGGCTTCTTCGGCTACTTCCTGGGCACTTTCATCCTGGCCAATACGGTCATCGGCTGGGTGGCACAGACCGCCGGCTGGAGCTGGACCTTCATCCTCCTCATCGCCGCCTGCCTCCTGGCCATCCTCTTCATGGGACTCACCCTGAAAGAAGAACGAAAGTAATCCTCTCACCGTCGCAGGTCCTCATTTTTTCGCCAACCTGTGACACCAAATACCACCAGACGCAAAAAAGTGTCGCAGGTCAACCGGTTTTTCGGGACCTGCGACGCTTTTTATCTGTACCTGCAACGGTACCTGCAGGGGGACCTGCTACGCTAGAAGACCAAAAGGAAAAGGCCGGCGGCCAGACAGGCGCCTACCAGGGGGCCGGCGACCGGCACCCAGCTGTAGTTCCAGCCGCTGTCACGCTTGCCGGCAATGGGCAGGATGGCGTGGGCGCAGCGGGGGCTGAGGTCACGGGCCGGGTTCATGGCATAGCCCGTGGTTCCGCCCAGGGACATACCCAGGGCCATGATGAGGCAAGTGACCGGCAGGGAGCCCAGGGCACCCGAAGAAGCCATTACGGAACCTACCTGGAAGGCATTTCCTTCATGGCCGATGGCCAAAATCACAAACACCAGCAGGCAGGTGGCAATGACCTCGCAGAGGAAGTTGCGCCAGGGATTCCAGATGGCCGGCATGGTGCAGAAAGTGCCCAGCATGGTGTCGGGCTGATCGGCCGTAGCTTTATAGTGGTCTTTGTAGAAGATCCAAACCAGCACGGCGCCCACAAAACCGCCCAGCATCTGGGCCACACAGTAACCCAGCACCAGGTTCCAGGAGAACTTGCCGGCAATGGCCAGACCCAGCGTAACGGCCGGGTTCAGGTGCGCACCGGAGACGGGACCGGCGATGAGCACGCCCATCATCACGGCAAAACCCCAGGCCAGGGCAATGACCACCCAGCCGCCCCCTTGGGCTTTGGATTTATTGAGGGAACAGGCGGCACATACGCCGTCACCCAGCAGTACCAGCACCAGAGTGCCTAAAAACTCAAATACGTAAGGATTCATAGTTTATTTGTTAATGGTACGGTTAATCGCATCGGCCCAACCGGCTTTGGCGGCGGACATGTCGGCAGAGGAGGGCTTGAAGCAGCGCTCTACCTGCCACTGGGCCTTGATCTCTTCCAGCGAGCTCCAGTAGCCTACGGCCAGGCCGGCCAGGTAGCAGGCGCCCATGGCGGTGGTTTCCGTTACCACGGGACGGACTACGGAGGCACCCAGGATATCGGCCTGGAACTGCATCATGAGGTTGTTGCGGGAGGCTCCGCCGTCTACCTTGAGCTCTGCCAGGGGCACGCCGGCGTCCTTCTCCATGGCCCTTACGATGTCCATGGTCTGGAAAGCGATGCCTTCCAGGGCGGCGCGGGCAATATGGGCTGCCGTGGTACCGCGGGTAATGCCGCAGATAACACCGTGGGCATACTGGTCCCAATACGGGGCGCCCATGCCGGTAAGGGCCGGCACAAAGTACACGCCGCCGTTATCCGGAACGGTGGAAGCCAGGGCTTCAATCTCGGAAGAAGAGCGGATAACGCCCAGACCGTCGCGAAGCCACTGCACCACGGATCCGCCCACGAAGATGGAACCTTCCAGGGCATAGTTCACGGTGTCCCCTATCTTCCAGGCAATGGTGGTGAGCAGGTTGTTCTTGGACAGGATGGGCTTGGTGCCGGTGTTCATCAGGAGGAAGCAGCCGGTGCCGTAGGTATTCTTCACCGAACCGGGATCCGTACACATCTGGCCGAAGAGAGCCGCCTGCTGGTCACCGGCGATGCCGGCGATGGGCACCTCATGGGCAAAGAGGGTGGTCTTGGTATGGCCATAGACTTCCGAGGAAGACTTGACGGCCGGCATCATGGAAGCCGGAATGCCAAAGAGATCCATCAGTTCCTGGTCCCACTGCAGGGTGTTGATGTTGAACAGCATGGTACGGGAGGCATTGGTCACGTCCGTGACGTGCACCTCTCCGCGGGTGAGCTGCCACACCAGCCAGCTGTCTACGGTACCAAAGCGCAGTTTGCCGGCTTGGGCCTTTTCCCGCGCGCCGGGCACGTTGTCCAGGATCCATTTGATCTTGGTGCCGGAGAAATAGGCGTCAATGATGAGGCCGGTCTTCTCCCGGATCTTGTCCACCAGCCCCTGCTCCTTGAGGGAATCGCAGAAGGCCGATGTACGGCGATCCTGCCAGACGATGGCGTTGTACACGGGAGTGCCCGTCTCTGCATCCCACACCAGCGTAGTTTCGCGCTGGTTGGTGATGCCAATGGCGGCGAGGTCTCTTCCGCTCACACCCATGCGGGTGATGGCTTCGGCAATCACGGCCGCCTCGGACGACCAGATTTCCATGGGGTTGTGCTCCACCCAGCCGGGCTGGGGGAAGTACTGCGTAAACTCTTGCTGGGCCACCGAGCAGATGTTGCCGTCGTGGTCAAAAACAATGGCTCTGGACGAGCTTGTGCCTTGGTCCAGAGCCAGAATGTACTGTTTAGTCATAGATACTTCCGTCTTCAATCATGTTATGAACAGTCTTCAGGAAATTCTCCACCCGGCGGGTGTATTCCTCAGGATACTTGGCATAAGCGTTGGCATGGACGGCGCCCGGGGCCACCCACATCTCCTTGTAGCCATGCGTTTTGGCATCGTAGTTTTTCTGAAGGTCCGAGAAGGGGACAAAATCGTCCGCGTCTCCGTGGATGAAGAGCATGGGCTTGGTGCAGCGGGCCAGCGCCTTGGAACAGTCTGCCTCACTGAAATACCAGCCAAACTCGCGGTGGGTCACAATGCTGGCGCTGTTGAGCAGATCCAAAGGAATGGGCCCCATATCCTTGAGGTTCTTGGTAAACTCGCCTCTTACGCTGTTGTAACCGCAGTCTTCAATGAAGCAGCGCACGTAATCCGGCAACGGCTCACCGCTGGTGAACATGACCGTGGCGGCACCCATGGAGACTCCGTGCAGCAGCATGAAGTCGTTGGGGAATACGCTGTAGGCCACGTTGATCCAGTTCAGGATATCATAGCGGTCCAGCCAGCCCATATGGATGGAGTCACCCTCCGAATAGCCATGGAACTGGAGGTCCGGCATGAGGATGTTGTAATTGAGCTGTTCCCGGTACATCCGGCCCAGGTACAGAAAAACCAGGTGGTTGTCTCCGTAGCCATGCACAATGATGGCGGTACCCTTGGCTTCCTCGGGCTTGGCGGCCGGAGCATAGACCGCATGCACGCGGTAGTTGTTGTAGCCCACCACAAAGGTGTCTTTCATGATGCCCTGGGCCTTGAGGTTGTCGTACCACTGGGTACTGCCGGGCAGGAGAGAATCGGCCTTGTGACGGGTTCGCTCGATATCATCCACGCCGTGCACCTTGGGGGTAAGGGCATAATGGGCCATATACTTACCGCCCAGGCACGAGCTCATCAGCAAGGCCGAAAGGGCAAGAGCCAGAACGGGAGTAAGCTTTTTCATTAGAAGATGTAGTTTAGACCCACATTGATACCCAGACCGGCACCGTCGTTGTTCTTCCAGCCAAACTTCTGGCCGTCGAAGAAGATCTTTCCAAATTCAAAGTTGACGTTGAAGTTCTGGTTCATGATAACATGAAGGCCGATACCGGCGCCCATGTGGAGCTTCTGCTTCTGATCCTGGTAGAAGTCGCTGGCTACATACTGCTTAAAGCTGTTGTCAATCTTTCCGGTGATTGTGTTCACCACCGTATTGTCGGCAGCAAAGCCGGCGAAGTCGGCCGTAGCGGGCTTGTAAGGCTTGAAAATCATACCCATATCAAAGAACGGGTTGGTGGCCAGGATGAAGTTCTGGTTAAAGAGCACAAAGCGGGCAAAATTCCAGCGCAGCTCCAGGTTGGTCCAGCCAAAGCTCTCTCCCTGCAGGCGGTTGAACAGCGAACCGCGGATGGTAGTGGCAGAACCCAGGCCTTCCGGGCAAAGCTGCTTGAAGTTGATGACCTGGAGGGTCTGCAGCATATAGGAAGGAGTACGTCCGGCCAGGAGTCCCTGGAAGGCAAGATGGCCGCCAAAGACCAGTTTGTCGGGAACCAGCGTAAAGAACTGCTTAAAGTGAACGGCCAGCTTGAGGTAGTGGGTGCGGTCGGCCTGGGCACGTCCGTTCAGGATATCCGGAGAGCCGTACAGGCAGACTTCCAGGTTGGTACCTCTGCTGGGGTTGTTCTCATGGTTACGGGTATCGAACACCACGCCAACCTTGGCTTCCAGGTGCTGACCACCGAATTCTTCGGCCTTGGGAATGAGTCCGTGCTTTACATAGAGGTCATAGAGAGAAAGGTCCGTAGCGGGATGTCCGGCTTTCTTGTCATAGCCGGCCAGGCCTTTGTTCTCTGCGTGGCCCGTCTTGATACCCAGGTAGGTAAGACCGGCCGCCCAGCCCCAGTGACTCTCGCCAAAGCGTCCCTGGAACAGAGCCATACCACGGAGGATGTTGCGCTTCATCAGGTAAAAGCCCTGGCCATCCTCGCTGAAGGAGTATTTCTTGTTCTTTTCGCTGTTGGTAATCTGGTCCAGCTCATTCACATAGAGGGAAGAGCCTCCGTTATAGCCATAAAAATTGCTTGTTTTGTTAGCAAAGTATGACACGTCAAAGGACATACGCACGCCGGGGATGACATACTTGCTGTCAAAGAAAGCATGATATACGGAGTTACCCTTTGAGTACCAGGAAGCCTCAACATTCATTTTCCAGACGTACTCGGGGTACTTGGAGCCGTCTCCGTACCAGAAGATATCCGACATGAGGCCATAGTGCCAACCTAAAGCGGAGTTATAGCCCAGGGTGGGAAGAGGGCCCAGGTTGATGCCGGTTTTGGTAATCTCCTTTTTTTGAGCAGCAGCCGTTAAAGAGATGGCCACCAAAAGGATTCCGGTTAGAAATCTTTTCATATGGGTTAGAGTTTAGTTAAATATTTTAGTTAGTCGTTCCACAAATATACAAATTATTTGCATATGTCCCGCATTGGGCTTAACTTCGCTGTATGAAAAACATCATTCGCCGGATGTCGGCCGCCATCCTCGTTTTCTGCGGCCTCGTATGCGCCTCCTGCGCCGGTACAACCGATAGCCGGGTCATTTTGGGAGACGAGCAGTTTGAAGTCTACCTTCCCCTTCTTGAAGGCCAGAGAGTAGCCATTTTCAGCAACCAGACCGGTCTGGTGGGCAACACCCAGACCCACATCCTGGACACCCTCATCGCCAAGGGCGTAAACGTCAGCGCCATCTTCTCCCCGGAGCACGGTTTCCGGGATCTGGCCGATGACGGATCCCACGTGGCCGACGGAGTAGAACCCGTCACGGGCGTTCCCATCCTCTCCCTCTACGGCGGCGCCGGCGGAAACCACCCCACCCAGGAAGCCATGGATATGTTCGATGTCCTCATCGTGGACATCCAGGACGTAGGCCTTCGTTTCTATACCTATTACATTACCATGTGCCACCTCATGGACGCCTGCGGCGAAGCCGGTAAGCACGTGGTCCTCCTGGACCGTCCCAACCCCAACGGCATGTACGTAGACGGTCCCATCCTGGATATGAGCCTCAAGAGTGGCGTGGGTCACCTGCCCATCCCCACCGTGCACGGCCTTACCCTGGGAGAACTGGCCCGCATGGCCCAGGGAGAAAAGTGGCTCAGCGAGGCCGGCAACACCTGCCAGCTCACCGTGGTCCCCTGCAAGAACTACACGCACCAGACGCTCTATGAGCTTCCCGTTCGGCCCAGTCCCAACCTGCCCAACATGCAGGCCATCTACCTCTATCCTTCCCTCTGCTGCTTTGAGGGTACCGTGGTAAGCCTGGGACGCGGAACGGACAAGCCCTTCCAGCAGTACGGCCACCCGGCCTTTGATGTCAAGTACAGCTACACCTTCACGCCCCAGAGCGTCAAGGGTTCCAGCAATCCCCCGCTCCTGGGCCAGGAATGCTACGGGGTAGACCTGTCCACCATGGACCAGGCCCAGATCCGCGCCAATATGATGGACCTGTCCTACGTCATTGACGCCTACAGCATCATGAAAGAGCAGGAGATGGAGCAGGGCTTCTTCCGCCGCTTCTTTGACCTGCTGATGGGCCAGCGCTACATCCGCGAAATGATCCAGGAAGGTGCCACCGAGCCGGAGATCCGCGCCATGTGGAAAGAGGACGTTGCCAACTTCAAAAAGCAGCGCAAACCTTACCTTCTCTACGCAGAATAATCCATAAATCAAATAACCGCCGATAGCGCCCGTCAACAGAATGACGAGGCGCTATTTTTTTACGCAGAAAATTATCCGTTTAGGATCTTTGTAACAAGCAGATTATCAAAGAGAAGTAAGTTAAACGTTTAAAAACGGATAATCGGTTTTATTTCGTTTGTAGCTTCAAGGGTGCCGGCATTCACGAAGGATGTGCGGGTAGGAGCCCTTGTAAGCTAATATGAGAATTGTCTTGACAATCCTTCTCTTTTTACTGAATGTGGGATGGATGGCAGGTCAGATCTGGCTGGCGGTCAAATTGGCTAAAAAGTTTCTGCTGAAGAAGCAGAAGAAGCAGGAAGAGGCCGCCCCAAAACCGTCAAAGATTGGTTTTCAGCAGGAGCCGCGTGCTGCTCCTAAAAATGAAGTACGTCTGCCTGTGTGGCACAATAAACTCAGAAAGATCTGCCGAATGTTCCCCTCTTTCGGGAAGCCTTATCATCCGCTGAGTGTCGGGAAGTACCAGTGCGTGTACTTCTACGATTACTGCCCGGACAGAAACATACGGGACGAGAAGGATGAAAGGAACCGGACCATGATTCTGGGCTTTAAGGACGGAGAAGATGCCATTCCGGTGCACCTGGTTACCGATTTCATATTCAAGACAATCCCCTACGCAGAACGGAAGGACTGGCTTTTCTGTACCATCCCGGCATCAACCAGGGAGAAGAACGATAAGCGGAACCGGCACTTCTGCGAACGGGTATGCGAGGCCACCGGCTTGAAGAACGGCTTTTCCGATATCATGATTCTGTATGACCGGACTGACTCCCGGCATCAGAAGGAAGACGATACTGTATGGAATCTCCAGTTCAGCGCCAACGTTTCCGGGATGAAGATTCTCTTGTTCGACGATATCGTCACTCGTGGGATTTCCTTTATTCAGTGCGCGGATAAACTGATGGACAAGGGAGCAGTCTGGGTTGACGGGATATTTTTAGGGAGGACGTTAAGATAAATACAAAGAAATTGCCTTAAATGGTGGTAAGTTACCACCTTTTTACTATATTTGCAGAAATTATTGACTATGAACTGGGAAGATGTTTATGCTCAGTGGTGCGCCATTCAGCCTCTGTCAGAGAGAGACAGGGACAGGCTGAGCCGTAAGTTTACGGTTGAGTTCAATTACAATAGCAACCATATTGAGGGCAATACGTTGACCTATGGCCAGACTGAACTGCTATTGCTTTTCGGGAAGGTCGTTGGCGAAGCCGAGATGAAGGATTTCGAGGAGATGAAAGCAAGCAATGTGGGCCTGAAGATGATGCAGGAGCAGTGCTCGTTGAAGGACACTCCCCTCACTCAGATTTTTATCCGCCAATTGCATCAGATTCTCCTTCGGGAAGACTACACTGTGTACCGCACGTTACCGGACGGAACAACCACCAGTTATGTGATTCATGCAGGAAGATACAAGACGCGCCCCAATAGCGTAATCACCAGATATGGGGATCGGTTTGAATATGCTTCTCCAGAAGAAACCCCGGCGTTAATGACTGACCTGGTGGATTGGTATAATAAGGCTGAGGAATCCGGAGAATACAGCCCGATTGAACTGGCGGCACTCTTTCACTACCGCTACATACGTATCCATCCGTTCGAGGACGGAAATGGTCGTATTGCCCGTCTGATCGTCAACTTCATCCTGGCCCGTCACGATTATCCAATGGTGGTGGTGCGCAGCCGAAAGAAAAAGGACTATCTGGAAGCGCTGCATCAGGCCGATCTGGTCGTAGGTCCTGTACCAAGTGATGGTTCACACGCTTCCTTGCGTGATGCCCGGCATTTCGTGAATTGGTTCAGGAAGATGGTGACAGAGGAAGTCCAGAACAATATTGATTTCGTTCAGACTCACGATCCTAATGTGTGGTGGTACGACGGCCAGCGGATTGTTTTCCGCAGCCAGAACTCAGGCCGGATTCTGAATATGCTGATGACAGAGCCGGGGATTACCATTGCCGCGCTGGCCAAAGCCATTGGAATCAATACGTCCGCTATACAGAAGCATCTGAAATCCATGACAGACAAGGGATATATCGCCCGTCGTGAAAAAGATGGCCAGTGGGATGTGTTTATCATCCCTTCTTCATAGGGCATACCACTTTTAAAGGTGGTGACTTACCACCTTTTTGACGAGTCAGCGCCGGATTCTTGTTCGGCTTCAAGTCTCCCTCCTGGCGTCCGGAGCTGGTGATCTTTGTCCTCTGGCTCATTGTGCTAGTGGTGCTCAGCGTCACCCTCTTCACGGGCGCCATGGCAGATAATTTCAATTTTTCTTGCGAACTTTGGGAAAAGTATCAGTATTATGGCCATCAAAATCCATCTGCAAGAAACCGAGACCGAACTGTTCTGCTCCTCCAAATGGTGGGGCGACCCCGACCTTCCCGCCGATATGGAATATCCCACGACCCAGGCCGAAGAGGACGGGGAAACCTTCGACTACCCCCTCACCTTCATCTGCCAGATAGACTGCGAGGACATCGCCCCCTTCGACCCGGAGGGAAAACTGCCCCATCAGGGGATGTTCTACGTCTTCGCCGGCATCGACGAATACCTGGACCTGGACAGCCCATGGCACAACGGAATCGGCCCTTGGGACAAGAAGCAGGTGGTGGTCAAGTACACCAAGACCATCAACTTCGAGACCTTTCGCAGCGCCATCCTGGTAGACGACGAAGGCATGCTGAATCTGTTATACAAAAATGCCGACTTTTCAGCCGGCAAATGGAAATTGGTAAGGGGCTATATGAGCTCCTGCTGATTACTTCAGCAGTTCGTGGCTGGCGGTCATGGCCTTGGGATCCAGGGCCTCGTCCAGTTTTTCCTTGGTCATGAGGCCGTGTTCCAGCACCAGGTCGTAGACGCTGCGGCCGGTTTCCAGGGCTTCCTTGGCCACCT
>CAMVJR010000033.1 GCA_947167855.1 uncultured Bacteroidales bacterium | reverse complement strand
GGTGGGCCGGGTTGTGCAGCGGGGCAAAGTCTGCGCAGAAGGCAATCTTGTCCAGCACATCCGGGTTCACCAGCACGGAACCGGAGAAGAAGTCTCCACCCTGCACAATACGGTGACCCACGGCCTCAATGTCTTCCAGAGACTTGAGCACACCGGTCTGAGGGTCCGTGAGGGCCTTGAGGATGAGCTTCATGCCCTCTTTGTGATCCGGAATGGGAACGTCCGTGACGATCTTGTCCTTTCCGGCGGGTGCATACTGGAGAATGCCGGCGGGAAGGCCGATTTTTTCTGCTATACCTTTGGCGATTACGTCAAATACGTCGTCGCTTTTCATGTCCAGAAGCTGGTACTTGATGGACGAGCTTCCGCAGTTGATGACGAGAATGATCATATGGTTTGAATTTAAATTCAGTACATCTGTGCAAAGATACGAAATTATTACTAATTTCGCACGTATGGCCGGGCCTAAAAGCATAGAAGCGCTGTCGGTCCTTTTCACGGCAGGCGTGGTGGCGGGAACGGTCGTTTCGGCTTCGGCCGCCGGGGCCTGGAGCGAGCTTCTCCTCCCCTTCCTGCTTGCACCCGTTCTCTTCCGCGACAAGCTGCGCGTAGCGCCGGAAAAGCTGGCCGTCGGCCTGGTCTGGGCGGCTTTCCTGCTGCTGGGTTTCTTCTGCGCCCTGTCGCGGTCCGTGCCGGGGATGGAGGAGACATCGGCCCTTCAAATGTGGGCCCAGGGGGCGGCCGATACCCTCCGCGCACGCATCGACGCCCTCCCCTTCCGGGCCGATGAGACAGCCCCCCTCCTCAAGGCTTTCCTCACGGCGGACCGCAGCGGCCTGGAGGCCCACGTCGTACAAAGTTTCCGCGCCAGCGGCGCCTCGCACCTGCTGGCCCTGTCGGGCCTGCACATGGGCATCATCTACCTGATGCTGGACAAGTTCACCAAGCCCTGGGGCGGGTCCCAGGCAGCGGCCATCGTAAGGTTCATCCTCTTCGGCCTGGGCGGCGGTTTCTTCACCCTCATGACGGGGGCTTCGCCCTCCATCGTGCGGGCCTACCTGTTCATTCTGATCGGGGAAATGCTGCGGGTGAGCGGGCGGCCCCGGAAGCCCTCCCGCGTGCTCTGCCTGGCCCTTCTGGTGCAGCTGGTGCTGGATCCTTCCATGATCCGGACGGTGGGCTTCCAGCTGTCCTACCTGGCCATGGCGGGCATCTTTATCCTCTATCCCGTGCTGGAAAGCTGGTACCCCTCCGGCAGTAGGTGGGATCCCTTCCGCCGCATCTGGCAGGCATCGGCCCTGGCTATTTCCTGCCAGGTCTTCACCGGTCCGCTGGCGTGGCTGCGTTTCCATACCTTCCCCCGGCACTTCCTCCTTACCAACCTCCTTTGCATCCCCCTTACCACGGGACTGCTCACGGCGGCGGTATCGGCCCTGATCCTGGACGCCGTGCATCTGTGTCCCGGCTTCCTGATACAAATAACAGACAGCCTGAGCCGTCTGTTAGTGTTTATCCTGGAAGTGATTGCCGGAATGTGATTAATTCTTGAGGGCAAAGCCCGGAGAAACCCATTCCTTCATGTTTCCGTTGTCGTCTGTGTAAATGAGATAGCCCTCCAGATTGGGGTCTCCCAGAATGAGCACCTGGGCGCCGTGCAAACCGGTTACCATGCACCAGGTGGCTATGGCATCGGATTCTGCGGCGTTGGTGGAAGAGACCACCGTGGCGCTGAGGAGGTTGTGCTGCACCGGATAACCCGTACGGGGGTTGATGGTGTGGGCATATTTGCGGCCGTCCCGGATGTAGAACTTGCGGTAGTTGCCGGAGGTTACGATGCCGGCGGGCTTGCCTTCCGAGCTCCAGACACCGCTGAGGCCGGCATCCGTTTCTTCACCGTCTACGCGGTCCACGGGGCGGTCTACGCCCACGGACCAAGGCTGGCCGGAGGGGCTCATGCCGTCGCACCAGATTTCTCCGATATCGATGAGCATATCCTTGACACCCAGGCTGTAGAGATACTTGGCAATGATATCGCAGCTGTATCCCTGGGCAATGGCGTTATAGTTGAGCCGGGGATAACCCATGACGGCGGGATCGATGTAGCCGTTGGTAACCGGAAGTTCTGCCGGAAGATGTCCCATACCGCACTGCTCCAGCAACTGGGCAATCTCCTCGTCCGTGGGGAAGGTGCTGTTGCGGAAACCGAAGCCCCAGGCGTCGTACAGGGCGGCGGCGCCAAAGTCCAGGGCTCCTCCGGAACGCTCCCACAGGCGGTAGGCCACGCGGTACATATCCAGGAACATCTGGGTGGAAGGAATCTTTTCTCCCGCATTGAAACGGGACAGGAGGGATTTCTTATTGTATCCGGAAAGGGTGGTGTCTATCTGGACCACCAGGGCGTCGATACTGTCTCTTACCGTTTCCACAGGAACCTGCACACCTTTCATATTAATTTTTACGGTGTAGCTGTTACCCTGGGCATAGCCGCTAATTTGCACATATTCATCCTTCTGCACTCCACACGAAACGAGTACGAATGATAAAAGGGACGATATGAGCAAAAGCTTTTTCATAGCACGTCAATTATCTTGGCAAGATTTTTGTGCAAATTTATAAAAAAATAGCGATATTTGTAGGATTCAAGCGAAAAAAGATGAAAAAAACCTTATTCTATGCCCTTTTGCTGCTTCTTGTCGTTTCGGCCTTTAGCTGCAAAAAGAAGGATGAAGATACTACCAAGCCCACCCTCAGCGGGCTTGTTCTGGATAGCGACTATACCCCTTTCATGGGAGTAGGCAAAACCATTACCGCCAAGCCGGATGTCAGCGGCCTGGTCTCTTCAGACTCAACGTTCCCGGACAAGATTGGTATTTACTTTGTGCTCAACAGTTCCACGGACCGCGACACCACCACCACGGACGTCAGCGTGAGCAACCCCACTTTCTCCGTCACGCTGGAAGAAGCCGGCAACTATACCCTGTACTGCTACGCTTTTGGAGGAGAGAATTTCTATAACGCATCGGCCACCATCTCCTTTACGGTGGTAGACCCTGCTACCGCTCTCACCGGTCTTCCGGACCTTCCCACCGTGGAAATCGCCGGCAACAACTTCCTCACCGTAAACCTGGGAGGAAAGACCTGGATGGCCAACAACCTGTACGGAACCAATTCCGGCTCCTACTACCAGAACTCCGAGATCCTGTCTTCCCTCTTCGGCCAGTATTACACCTGGACCGAGGCCCAGACCGCCTGCCCCGCCGGCTGGCACCTGCCCACCGGAGAAGAGTTTGACCAGGCCCTGGGCTCCGTAGCCGGAGACGCCATGGTCAACGCCCAGTTCGTAGAAAAGGACCTGTGGACCTACTGGCCGGAAGTGCCCATCACCAACAAGATCCAGTTCTGCGCCCTCCCCTTCGGCTACCGCGACTTCACCCTGGAGAACACCCCCGAAGACGGCTACAAGGAATACGCCTGCTTCTGGACGGCCGACGATGACCCGTCCACCGACCTGGGAGAGTTCCGCTACATCTACGAAAGAAAGAACTCCATCGAAACAGGAGAGGGAGACAAGAACACCCTGGGCCTGAGCGTGCGCTGCGTCAAAGACTAGCGCAAGTCTGTAATCAGAAAATCGGGAAGCGATTTCTCCTCCACGGAGAAATCGCTTTTTCCTTGCAAGGGCAAAAAGACAATGTCCTTGAGCAGGAAGCGGGCGCTGTTGTCATCGTCCAGCTTGAGCGTGACATCCAGCCAGTCCTTTCCCTGTCCGTTGACCGTGAGCTGGTCCAGATGGCTCTTGTAAGAGGCCACAAAGAGGGCCGGATTGGTAAAGAGATCCTCCTTCTCCACGGTCTCCACCATGGCTTCCTTGGCCTCGCGGTCCAGGGTCCAGCGGGTGGTACCGTCGCTGATCACTTCCATGCCCAGGCCCTGCAGCTTGTAGCAGTTGCCTTCCAGGGTAACGTCCCCGTCCGTAATCTGGGCAAAGTCTCCCCCTTTCTGGGAAAGGGAATAGGTATAGTGGAACGTAACGCGGTGCCCCTCCACCTTGTCCAGCAGAGGGATTCCCCCCTGCGCCCAGGCGCCCAGGGAGAGGGCCGATAGAAAGAGTATGCTTAAGAATCTTCTCATTGGTTCAGGAAATGCTGCAGGATCTCGTCCAGCTCGGCCATATCTTTCACCAGAACCTCGCGGGGTTTAGCCCCGTTCTGCGGCCCTACAATGCCGGCGGCTTCCAGTTGATCCATGACTCTTCCTGCTTTTGCATATCCCATGCCAAGCTTGCGCTGCAAGTCTGAGGTAGAACCCCTCTGGTTGAGCACCACGGTGCGGGCGGCTTCTTCAAAACGCTCGTCCAGGGCCTTCATATCCACCATTCCGCCGGAGCCTTCCTCCCCTTCGGTGGGAGCGGGTTCAGGCAGATAGTACGGGGTATTGTAGCTCTTCTGATAGCCAATCTGGTTGCCCACGGCGTTGGTGAGGTCCGTGATCTCATCGTTGCCGATGAAGGCGCACTGCACACGCTCCATCTCCACACCGCTGTACAGCAGCATATCTCCCCGGCCGATGAGTTTGTCGGCTCCGGGCTGGTCCAGGATGGTGGAGGAGTCGATGCGGGAGGTCACGCGGAAAGCGATACGCATGGGGAAGTTGGCCTTGATGAGGCCGGTGATCACGTCCACGGTAGGACGCTGGGTGGCCAGGATCACGTGCAGACCGGCGGCACGGCCCTTCTGGGCCAGGCGGATCACGGACGTGGTAATGCTGCGGGCCAGGGCCTTGGACTCCGGACCGGCACCCACCGACATGGTGAGGTCTGCGTACTCATCGATGACCACTACAATATAAGGAAGGAAGTGATGGCCTTCATCGGCCCTCAGATGATGCTCCTTGTATTTGGTGTTGTACAGCTTGATGTTGTTCACCAGGGCCTTGGACAGGAGCTCGTAGCGGGCGTCCATCTCGATGCACAGGGACTGCAGCACGGCGGCGGCGTCCTTGGCGTTCTTGATAATGGCACGCTCTTTCTCGTCCTGTTCGCTGGCGGCGTTGGGCAGCACGGCCAGGTAATGGTGCAGCAGTTTGCCATAGGCCGAGAACTCCACCATCTTGGGGTCTATGAACACGAACTTGAGCTCCGAAGGGTGCTTGGAGTACAGCAGCGAAGCCACAATCACGTTCAGGCCCACGGACTTACCCTGCTTGGTGGCACCGGCCACCAGGAGGTGGGGGGCGTCGGCCAGGTCAAAGACCTTCACCTGCTGGGAAATGGTATAGCCGATGGCTACCGGCAGTTCCGCCTTGCTGTGACGGAAGGCGTCGTCGTTCAGGAGGGACTTAAGGGGCACGATGGAGGCCACGTCGTTGGCCACCTCAATACCCACGGAGTCCGACAGGGTGGTGATGCGAACGCCACGGGCGCCCAGGCTGATACCGATGTCTTCCTGCAGCTGCTTGATGGCGGCAATCTTCACGCCTGGGGCCGGGTACACCTTGTACAGAGTAACGGTAGGGCCCACGATGGCGGTCACGTCCCGTACCTGGATCTTATAGTTGGCCAGGGTGTTGCGGATCTTGGTGTTGTTGCGCACCAGTTCTTCCTGCTGCACCTCGTGGCGGGCGTTGACATAATCTCCCAGGATGCTCAGCTCCGGAGTCTTGTATTTGGGCAGGCCGTCCGGCGGATCCAGGCGGTTGTCAATGGGCTTCAGGGGCTCCTTCACCTCCTGCTCCAGGGTATCGTCCTTCACTACGTTAATGCCCGGTTCTTCGTGCGTGGGAGACGTTACAAACATGGGCACCGGCTCCGGTTCGGGTTCAATGACAATGGGTTCCTCCTCTTCCTGACCTCCCATCTCTACATCCAGCGTATCCGTGGTTTCTACCGGCATCTCGGAGGCTTCATCCACCTCCGGGAGTTCCCGCTTATGGCCCATGATCCAGTCGTAGAAACGGCGGCTCATGAAGAAGAGCCACAGGATCAGGAGCAGCAGCAGGGCCAGTCCGGTAACAATCTCTCCAGCCTTGGACACGGCCCAGCCCACCAGGGCAGCGCCGGCCCGGCCACCCATTCCACCGCCAAAGAGGTAATCCCAGGGGAGAAACAGATCAGCATAGGCCAGGATCCAGGAAAGGAGGAAAGTAAGGGTAAGCAGGCCCAAGAACCACCGGCGCACGCGGATGTGCGAAGCGGGCCAGATGAGCTTGATGGCCCATCCCAGCAGGAAGATGACCAGGCAGAAAGAAGCCAGGCCGAAGCTCTCCGTTACCAGGAAGTGGCCCAGGGACAGGCCGCCCTCGGCCGCTGCGTTCTGCACGTTCTCTCCGGAGGCCAGGGCGCTCTGGTCCGGTTGCCAGGTAAAGACATAGGAAATCACGGAAATGGAAACCATGACCGTGAGCAGCAGCACGATAGCAATACCCACAAAGCGAAGGCCGTCACGCCTCCGCTCGCTCTGCCTGTTCCACCACTTCTTGACGGGATTCATTACTTCTTGCCTTTTTTACCTCTGAAATTGCGGTTGAACTTGCCACCCTTGTTTCCGTTTCCAAAGTTCAGGTTCATACCCGGACGGTTGAAGTTGGCATCGGCCGCTATCTTGGACAACTCGATGCCTTCCGGCACTTTCACGCGACCGCCGGACAGGCGCTCGATGTCCTGGAAGATGGTGGCATCGGCCACGGTATCCTTGTTCCAGATGAGATACTGCTGGCGCATGTAGATGGCCAGGGAGCGGATCATAGCGGTCTTGTTTTCACCTTCCGGTTCGTGGGCTATGAGGTCCAGAATGCTCTCGATATTGCGGCCGTAATGACGGGCGCGGATGGGTTTGGTGTTCAGCGGGATGGGATCCGGACGGCTGTTTACCACCTCCGGTTCCGGTTTGGGGAAGGGAGCGTCTACGTCCAGGTCGTAGCCGGCAATGATGAACAGGTGGTCCCAGAGCTTCTGGGCGTAGTTCTCCTGCTGGTGCACCTGGGGGTTCAGGCTTTCCATTACCTTGACCACGGCCGCGGCCTGCTCGGATCGCTTGGCCTTGTCCGGGATTTCCTTGAGCTGCTCCACCATCTTGAGTACGTTCCTTCCGTACTCCGGCATCTGCAGTTTCTCCACTTCCGTATTGTAATAAAGCTTGATAGAATTCTCGCTAGCTTCCATATAGATATTTCCTTTAGCTTACAAAGATAATCAAATTATCTTCCAAATACCAGATGTATCCCTCAACTTTTTGGTAACCCATTTTCTTGTAGAGGTTTACGTATCGGCCCACCTGGCGGCAGTATTTGTCTTCGGGCTTACCGAACTTGTAGTCGATGACGGCTACGGTGCCGTTGGGGAAGAACACCACTCGGTCGGGCCGATATTCGTCCCCTCCGGGGAGAAGGATGGAGGCCTCCGAGCGCACGCGTACCTCCGGTGAGAACCACCCGCGGGAGGCCACGGAGGCCAGGCGGCCGGAGAGCAGCTGCAGCGTCTCCTCCTTCATGGAAAGCGGCAGGTCTCCGTTCTGGATAGCCGCCTCAACGGCTCCGGGAAGGTCTTCGGGAACCGTTACGGCCGAAAGGATTCCGTGCAGCACGTTGCCGCGGATGCGGGTGGAGGCGGCAGGACCGGTGAGGCCTTCCGGGCCAAAGTAGTCCGCCGCTTCCGGGCTAAAGCGCAGCCGGCTTCCGCTGTTGGCGGGATAGGATGCGTAGACCAGGGGCAGCTCTTCCACCTGGGACGAGGTCCGCTCCAGTTTTGAGAAATCATAAGGCCGGCCGGTGCTGTAGTCCTCCACGGAGCCCACATACTCGTACAGGAAGTGCGAGAAGTTCTTGTAAGAGAGCTTCGCGGGGGGCGTGGCGGCAATCACCTTGAGACCGTACTGGGCACGCGTGAGCGCCACGTAGAGCACGTTGATATTGTCGATGGCCTGGAGTTCGGTCTCCTGGCGGTAACGTTCTACGAAGAAGGAATCGGCCGATTTTCCATCCAGCTGCACCCGGAAGAGCCCTTCGGCCTCTTTTTCCAGGGAGGAGCCTTCCACCGAAGGCCGGGCCCAGGCGACAGGAGCCTTGTAGAGCGTAATCTTTTCTGCAAAGGGGACTATTACAAACGGGAATTCCAGGCCCTTGGACTTATGGATGGTCATCACGCGCACGGAGTTGCCGGCCGCCGGCGAGGCAATCTTGGGGGTGGCCTCTTCCCAGCTGCGGAGGAACGCATCCAGCCGGTTGCCGCCAGTGGCGGTCCATTCCTGCAGGAAGTCCATGAACGACTGGATGTAGGGCACTTCGGCCTCAAACTTGGCGGGATCGGCCTTCTGGAGATCCCGGAGGATGGATTCGGCCAGTTCCATCAGGGAGTGGTACTGCGCGGGGATTTCCACCTCCAGCGAGCGGGCCATGTAGCCGGCTACGTCGGGTTTTCCTTCCCGGGGGACGCTGTTCACCAGCGAGAGCTGCGATACCAGCCGCCGCACCGTGATGGACGATTTGACGTAGAGGGAATCGTCCGACACCACGGGGATGCCGGCTTCCAGCAGGGCCCCGGCTATCTGGGCTCCGTCGTCGTTTCCGCGCACCAGGATGGCGATATCGGCCCATTCCGCTCCCCTGCCCTTTACCTCTTCCAGCGTCTTCAGGACTTCTCCCATCTGGTCCTCCGTGAACACCACGTCCACCGAGCCGGGGGCCGTTTCCTTTACGTTGACATTCTGTTTAACGTCCGCGTATAACTGAGAGATACGGGTGGTTCCCAGCAGGGCGTCCAGGCGGGTGGCCACGTCGCTGAAGAAGCCGTTGTTGAACTCCACGATGGCGCGGCAGGTGCGGTAATTGCCGTCCAGCACCTTTACCTCCGGCTGGCGGAATTCCTCTTCCAGGCGGGTCCCCAGCAGGTTCCAGTCGCTTCCCCGCCAGCGGTAGATGCTCTGTTTGACGTCTCCTACCACCAGCGAATCGTTGCCGCTGTCTATGCTGCCGTGCACCAGCGGCCGGAAGTTGTCCCACTGGATGTCCGACGTGTCCTGGAACTCGTCCAGCAGGAAATCCTCATACCTCACGCCCATTTTCTCGTAGATGAACGGCGTATCCGTCCCGTCTATGATGCGGTGCAGGATGGTGTTGGAATCGTCCAGCGACAGCACGTTCTTCTCCTGTTGGATCTGCGAAAACGCATCCCGCAGTTCGCGGGCCACGCCCAGGCTGTACAGCTGCCCTTTGAGAATAAGCGCTGTCATGTATTCCTGATACTCCGGGCCGAAGAGCGCCAGATACGCCTGCAGGGGGCCTTCAAGCACGGGTTGCACCGCCGGCAGAAGGTTTGCTTTGGACTTGGCAAACCACTGCTCGGGGTCCTGGGCCTTCTTGACGAAGGCGTCCGTGGGCTTGGTGGTGCTGTCCAGGTTTTTGGTGATGGCTCCCAGGAAGCCGCGGTTGAAGTCCGAGAACTCCACACCCACGCTTTCCAGCGCCTTCTGCACGGTTTCCACCGCCGCTTTCAGCTTTTCCGGGTAGGCTTTGATAATCTTTTCGCAGCTGGTGCGGAGCTGGTCCATAGCCTGCTTGTTGTAGCGGATCTCCCCTTCCGGAATCTGGAAAAGGTCTTTGGCTATGGTCTTGAGCCCGTCTTCCAGGCCGATTCGGCCCTTCTCCTGGAGGTTCTCCTGGGCACTGCGGGTGAGCCAGTCCAGCAGCGGCGTGTCTTTCTCCGACAGGCCATCCAGCACGCGGTCCACGCTCTCGGTGATGAGGGCGTCGCGGTCCACCTGCACCTGGTACGACGCAAACTGTCCGATCTCCCGCGAAAACGCCCGCAGCGTCTGCTGGAAGAAGCGGTCTATGGTAGAGACGGCAAAGGCCGAATAGTCATTGAGGATGGCCGACAGCTGCTGCGAAGCCCGCTGCTGCAGGGCCTGGGCGCTGGGCTGGACGGCCGGCACCAGATCATCGTAATACGGCGACTTCTCCGGGTTCTTGCTCAAGGTATACAGCTCTTTGAGGATACGGCGCTTCATCTCGTCCGTGGCCTTGTTGGTAAAGGTGACGGCCAGCACATGGCGGTATGCGTCGGGCTGGTCACTCCCCACGATGAGCCGGATGTATTCCCGGGCCAAGTTGTATGTCTTGCCGGAGCCTGCCGACGCCTTGAGTATCTTGAGCATACCTTACAAAGATACAAAAAGACCGGAAAACAAGAAAGCGGGTGGGGGCTTCTTTGGCCGACGTTGCAGGTCAGGGGCCTTTCCGTTGCAGGTCCGCAAAAAGCTGCTAGCCTGCGACGCTTTTCGGCCTTCTGTACGTTCTAACGCCGCAGGTCAAAGAAAAAATGCGGACCCGCGACAGTTCTCCCCTCCACCTGCGACACACCGGAAGCCACAGAGCCAGGGAGATCACGGAACCAGGGAGATACCGGTTCAGAGCCCGAAAATGCAAAAATTTTGTACCTTGTGCCCATAATGCGTTGTATTTTTACGTAACTTCGCAGGAGATATGAAACAAAACGGACTTACAAAAAAACAATTCCAGATACAGATGGTCACAATGGCCATCTATATGCTGCTGGCTGTCTATTGGATAGTTTCAGGTTTACGCTCTAACAGTCTCTTCCAATGGATACTGGGAGCTGTTTACCTCGCATTCATTGCCGCTTATACAGTCTATCTGATTATTCAACGCAAAAGACATCCGGTAGAGGACCCTGAGCTGGATAGGCAAGCCGTTGAGAATTTTAAAACAGGCTCAAAAGGTATGGCACTTGTGCTCGCCATCATTGCTGTTGGTTTTATGATTGCCTTTGGCCTTGTGGCACTGCTGAAATAAAAACCAATGAAAAGGATTTCACTCATGCTTTCGGCCCTTCTTCTGGGCATGAGCTGCCAAAACGGGGACAACAACCTCCGGAACGGGGATCTCATTTTTGTGGGGCTCCCGGTGGACTATGGCGCAGAGGCCGATTCTATGGATGCGGCCATCTCATCGGCCACCGGTGAAGCAGGAGAGCTGAATCTGATTCACGTAGCCATTGTAGAAATAAAGGCCGATAGCACGTGGGTGATCGATGCCACCATCAAACGCGGGGTGGACCGACACCCGCTGGACACCTTCCTAAAGGACTTCACGCTCCGCGACGGCAGTTATCCCGAGTTTATCTACAAACGCGTTCAAGGCATTGATGCCGATGCCGCCGTGGAAAGGGCCAAGTCCCTCTGCAGGCGAGAATACGACGTCCGGTTCCTGCCGGAGAATGAGGCGCTCTACTGCACAGAACTGGTACAGGTATGCTATCTGGATGACCACGGGAAACCCATCTTCCAGAGCGAGCCCATGAACTGGCTGGCTCCGGACGGCACCATGCCGCCCTATTGGGAGAGGCATTTCCACGGGCTCGGAATGGACGTTCCCCAGGGCGTCCTGGGTACAAATCCTCAAAAAATGTCCCAGTCCCCTTACCTAAAAAAGCTAAGTTGCCGTTGATGGCAACTTAGCTTTTTTAGAAGTGCGCTCTTAGGGACTCGAACCCTAGACCCGCTGATTAAGAGTCAGCTGCTCTACCAGCTGAGCTAAGAGCGCATTCAGACTGGTGTTTTGTCTTTTGTGACCCGTTCGGGGCTCGAACCCGAGACCCCAACATTAAAAGTGTTGTGCTCTACCAACTGAGCTAACGAGTCCTCCGTCCCAAATCGGGATTGCAAAGGTAGTAACTTTTTTGGAATCCGCAATAATATTTTTTAAAAAATTTATGCGCTGTAGTCTTTGATGTGCTGCTCCTGGGAGAGGCGGCACACCAGAAGACGGTCTTTGGATTCCGCAACAATGTATCCGTCAAGGCCTTCCACCACCACGGTCTTTTCGGAGGCCGTATGGACAAAGCAATTCTGGCAGCCAAACAGGCGCACGTCCTTGCCCACCACGGAGTTGCCGTCTTCATCGGCCTTGAGGTGGGTCTGGACGGAGCCCCAGCTTCCGAGATCGCTCCAGGCCAGGTCTTCGGCTATGACATAGATATAGGGAGACTTCTCCATCACGGCGTAGTCGATGGAAATCTTTTCGCAGGTGGGGAACAGGCGGCGGAGTTCGGGTGTTTCCTTTTCCGTGAAGAAGGAAGGGGCCAACTCATCCATGATGGCGGCAATCTCCGGCACATAGGCCCGGAGTTCCCGCACGATGGTGTTCACATTCCACACAAAGATACCGGCGTTCCAGAAATAGTGGCCGTCTTCCAGATAGGCCAGGGCCGTATCCAGGTCCGGTTTTTCCTTAAACTCGCTCACTTTCACCAGCTGGCCGTGCAGGGCCTCGGCGGCGTGGATGTAGCCGTATCCGGTCTCCGGACGGGAAGGCGTGATGCCCACGGTGACAATGGCGTCCCGCTCCTCGGTGAAGGCCAGGGCCTTGGCGATGGTCTCTGCAAACTCTTCGGTTTTGAGCACCAGCGCATCGGCCGGGGTTACCACAATGTTGGCATCCGGATCCTTCTGGCCAATCTTCCACGAGGCATAGGCAATGCAGGGGGCGGTGTTGCGGCCCTCCGGTTCGGCCAGGATCTGGTCTTCCGGGATGGCGGGCAGCTGCTCCTTCACCAGGTCCACGTACTTCTCTCCGGTGACCACCCAGAAGTGGTCCGGGGCGCAGACGGGAGCAAAGCGGTCTACGGTGAGCTGGATGAGACTGCGGCCCACGCCCAGCACATCGATAAACTGTTTGGGAACATCCGGAGTGGAAAGCGGCCACAGCCTGCTTCCAATACCACCGGCCATTATGACAACGTGTGTATTCATAAGTTCAAGTGTTACGAACTACAAATATACAAAAAAAATCGCACCCTTCTAGCGCTGGCACATAACTCACTAGTACACTGTATTTTAACAACATGAACGGGTAGCCCCAGGCTACCCGTTCTGTGCGTTATGTATATGATAATCAGTGCAGTAAGTGCCAGCGCATGCAACTGTCCTATTTTTTTATTACTTTTGTAGTGTTATGAAAAGAACTCTGATACTGATGGTCCTTGTTTTGCTGGGCGGCCTTACGGCTATGGCGCAACTCAAGGAGAAGGCGACCGCCCGGGAGCTGCGGGAGCTTGTGAATCCCGGGAACAAGGTCTTTGTGATCTTTGACGACAAGACCGGAGATATTGACGAGAAGGCCCAATTCATTGTGGAGTTCCTGACTCAGGATGCCCGCTGGAAGGTAGTGGAGAGCCTCAAGGAGGCCGATTTTGTGCTGTACGTGGAGGGTCATTCCGGCCGCTCGGAGCATTCTATTACCACCAAGACCTATTACATGACTCCCACCATCCGCCGCAAGGACGGCACCGATGTCTGGACCGGAGAGACGGTCTATGACTGGGCAAGTCTGGCCAACGGATTCAAGGCCGTGAAAAGCGTGTCCTGGAGACTGGTCCAGTCGCTCAAGAAAGGCCTGTCCAAAGAACTGGGAGAAGATCGGATTCTGTTAACCGTATAATAGTATGAAAAGATTCTTTTGCTTCATGGCGATGATGGCCCTGGTGGTGACGTCCTGCGCATCCCGCCCGTATACCTTTAGTAAGGAAGAACTCAAGCTTCAGAGCGGAGGGAAGGAAGTGTATGGCGTGCTTTACAGGCCCGACGGCCTCAAAAAGGCTCCGCTTGTAATCATTTCCCACGGCTTTGGCGGCACCCACCTGTTTGGTACGGCCTATGCGGAGGCCCTGGCCCCGCTGGGTTACGCTGTATACTGCTACGATTTCTGCGGCGGCTCCACCTTCAGCCGTTCGGAGGGAAAGACCACGGACATGTCCATCTTTACGGAGGCCGATGACCTCAAGGCCGTGATGGACCAGCTCAGTGAAAAGGAATACATAGACCCTAAACATATTATCCTGATGGGAGAAAGCCAGGGCGGCATGGTCTCCAGCCTGGTGGCGGCCGAAAGACCGGACCGTGTGGAGCGCCTGATCCTTATCTATCCGGCTTTCTGCATCAAGGACGACTGGGTAAAGATGTATCCCACCCTGGCCGATATGCCCGAGGAAGTGGAGTTCTGGGGCGGAATGAAGCTGGGCCATGCCTATCTGGAAGGCTTGTACGACCTGGATGTGTACAAAACCATCGCCCAGTATGAGGGCCCGGTAGCCCTCTTCCACGGAGACCAGGACCAGGTGGTGAATGTCTCCTACGCAAAGCGGGCCCAGGAAGCCTATAAGAACTGCACGCTCACCATCCTGCCCGGTGAAGGCCACGGTTTCAAGCCCGAAGCCCAGGCCCAGGCCCAGGTAATCGAAGCCGTAAAGAAACTCCTCTAGCGCTGGCGCTTAACTAGCTAACAAACTGTGCTTTAACAAGATGAACGGGTGGCGGAAAGCTACCCGTTCATTGTAGGATGTGCCTGAAAACCAGTGAAAAAAGTGCCAGCACATCAAATTTTCTAAAATTTTTATTGTAAATCAATAAATATTTACTATATTTGCATCAAACAAACACTGAAACGCTATGATTGCTACCTGGTGGGCTGAACTCAGCCTTGTTATGAAAATCCTCTGGGGCGTCACCTTGACGGCTTCGCTCGTGTTCATCATCCAAAGTGTCCTTACCTTCATAGGGGCCGATGCCGATTCGAACTTCGACGTAGATGTGGATACCTCTATGGACGGAGCGGACCTCTCCAATATTGACGGCGGGTCCAATCTGTACACCTTCCGCAACTTTGTGAATTTCATCCTGGGCTTTGGCTGGAGCGCCATCCTCCTGCAGGAGAGCGTCCCTTCCGTTCCCCTGAGAATCATCCTCTCCGTGCTCATAGGCATGGCCCTGGTGGCGGCCGTGATGTACCTTTTCAAGTGGCTCTCCGGCATGCAGCAGAGCGGCAACATCAACCTGCAGCGCTCCGCCGCCGGCTGCGAGGGCAAGGTGTACCTCACCATCCCCGAAGGCCGCTCCGGTTCCGGCAAGGTGCAAATCACCATCAACGGCGCCGTGCGCGAGTACGACGCTGTAACCGAGAGCGAGACACCGCTCAAGACCGGCACCTCCATCCGTGTGGTAGACGCCCTGGATGCCAATACCCTGTTAGTAGAAGAAAGTAACACATATACCGTATAATTATGACTCAACTGTATCTGATCCTCATCATCGTGGCCGTGGTGTTCGTCACCCTTTCGGCCATCCTCAAGCGCTATCGCCGCTGCCCCTCCGACAAGATCCTTGTCATCTACGGTAAAACCGGTAAGAACGGTACCGGCTCCATTTCATCGGCCCGTTGTATCCATGGCGGCGCCGCCTTTATCTGGCCTGTCTTCCAGGACTATGCCTTCCTGGACCTCAAGCCTATCTCCATCGAATGCAACCTCACCAACGCCCTGTCCAAGCAGAACATCCGCGTAGACGTTCCCTGCCGCTTTACCGTGGGTATCTCCACCGAGCCTGAGAACATGACCAACGCCGCTGAGCGTCTGCTGGGCCTGAGCGTGGACAGCATCCAGAACATCGCCACCGATATCCTCTTCGGTCAGCTCCGTCTGGTCATCGCAACCATGGATATCGAGGAAATCAACGCCGACCGAGACAAATTCCTGGCCAACGTATCCACCAACGTGGAGGCCGAACTCCGCAAGATCGGCCTTAAGCTCATCAACGTGAACGTCACCGATATCCGCGATGAGTCCGGCTATATCGAGGCCCTGGGTAAGGAAGCCGCCGCCAAGGCTATCAACGACGCCAAGAAGTCCGTGGCCGAGCAGAACCGTTACGGTGAAACCGGTAAGGCCAATGCCGACAAGGACACCCGTATCAACGTGGCTGCTGCCGATGCAGACGCCGTGAAGGGTGAAAACACCGCCAAGATTGAGATTGCCAACTCCGACGCTCTCCGCCGTCAGAAGACCGCTGAAGCCGACCGCCTGGCCGTGGCCGCAGAAAAGGTGCAGGCCGCCAAGGCTCTGGAAGAAGCCTACCAGAGTGAGCGTGACGCCGAACTGGCCCGTGCCGAGCGTGAAGAAGCTACCCAGAAGGCCAATATCGTGGTGGCTGCCGAGATTGACAAGCAGAAGAAGATCATCGAGGCCGAAGCTGAAGCCGAGCAGATCCGCCGCAAGGCAAAGGGTGAAGCCGACGCTATCTTCGCCAAGATGGACGCCCAGGCAAAGGGTATGCTGGAAATCCTCACCAAGC
>CAMVJR010000032.1 GCA_947167855.1 uncultured Bacteroidales bacterium | reverse complement strand
CCCACTTCCCCATCGGCACCCTCCTTTCCAGCACCTGGAACCAGGAACTGGTAGAAAGCGTGGGTGAGGCCATGGGCCAGGAGGTTCATGAATACGGGGTCGATGTTTATCTGGCTCCCGCCCTCAACATCCACCGCCACCCTCTCAACGGCCGCAACTTCGAGTACTACTCGGAAGACCCCGTGGTGGCCGGTAAAACCGCTGCCGCCTACGTGCGTGGCGTCCAGAAGAACGATGTGGGCACTTCCGTGAAGCACTTCGCCTACAACAACCAGGAGACCAACCGCACCGGCAACAACGCCATCATCAGCCCCCGCGCCCAGCGCGAGATTTACCTCAAGGGCTTCGAGATTACCGTCAAGGAGGCCGATCCCTGGACCATCATGAGCTCCTACAACAAGATCAACGGCACCTACACCTCCCAGAGCCGGGACCTCATCACCACCGTTCTGCGTGACGAGTGGGGCTTCAAAGGCCTGGTGATGACCGACTGGTTCGGCGGAGACAACGGTGCAGAGCAGATTGCCGCTGGCAACGACATGCTCCAGCCCGGTACTGCACTGCAGTATCAGCAGATCATGGACGCCATCAAGGACGGCTCCCTCACCGAGGAACAGCTGGACGTCTGCGTCAAGCGCTGCCTGGAACTCATCAAGCGCAGCCCCAAGGTCAAGGGTTACAACTACAGCAACAAGCCGGACCTCAAGTCCCACGCCACCGTTACCCGCCAGAGCGCCCTGGAAGGCATGGTTCTGCTGGAGAACAACGGTGTCCTGCCCCTCAAGGACGTCAAGAACGTAGCCGTTTACGGTTGCACCTCCTTTGATTTCATCGCCGGTGGCACCGGTTCCGGTAACGTGAACCGCGCTTACACCGTGTCCCTGCTGGACGGCCTCAAGAACGCCGGCTTCAACGTGGACGAGAGCAACAAGGAAGCCTATCTCAAGCACATCGAAAGCGAGAAGGCCGCCTTCCAGGCTTCCCTGGATCCCAACGACGCCCTGGCCGCATTCTACCCCACGCCCCGTCCCTCCGAGCCGGTTCCCTCTGCCAAGGAACTCGCCGCTTCCGTCAAGAACAACGACATCGCCATCATCACCTTCGGCCGCAATTCCGGAGAATTCTTTGACCGCAGCGCCGCAGACTTCGAGCTCTCCAAGAGCGAGAAGACCCTCCTCTCTGCCGTTACCACCGCCTTCCACAAGGCCGGTAAGAAAGTGGTGGTGGTGCTCAACGTGGGTGGTGTGATCGAGACCCACTCCTGGAGCTGGATGCCGGATGCCGTTCTGCTGGCCTGGCAGGCCGGTCAGGAAGGCGGAAACTCCGTAACGGACATCCTCACCGGTGTGGAGAGCCCGTCCGGCAAACTGCCCATGACCTTCCCCATGAACCTCATGGACGCCGCTTCTTCCCTGAACTTCCCCATCGATGCCACCAAGGACGTCTACTTCACCAACCGCCGCGAAGACATTGGCCAGAAGGATGTGGACCAGACCGACTACGCAGAAGGTATCTATGTAGGTTACCGCTGGTTCGATAAGTATAACATTTCTGTTTCCTATCCTTTCGGATACGGACTTAGCTACACCAGCTTTGAATATTCCGAGCCCGCCGTCCAAAACGACGGAAAGACCATCACCGCCACCGTTACCGTCAAGAACGTAGGCGAAGTGGCCGGCAAGGAAGTGGTGCAGCTCTATGTCACCGCCCCCGAAAGCAGCCTGGACAAGCCCGCCAAGGAACTCAAGGCCTACGGCAAAACCGCCAAGCTCGCTCCCGGCGAGAGCCAGACCCTCACCCTCACCTTCCCCACCTCCGAGCTCGCCTCCTTCGATGAAGAAGCCAGCGCCTGGAAGGTAGACGCCGGAACCTACAAGTTCCTCTTCGGTGCTTCCTCCAGAGACATCCGCTGCACGGCAGAGGCCGATGCCGCCGCCTCCGAGGTGCCCGCCCACCGCGTGCTCCTGAAGCAGTAAACAGAACTCCAACGCAAAAAAAATCCTGCCCAAGCCGGGCAGGATTTTTTGTATACCAACCAAACTATTTGGGAAGGCCAAACACGGAGGATAACTCCTTCATCTGGCCGTCCGTCATTCCTTCAGGCTCAAAGCCCATGTTCCGGGCTGCGATATAGATAAGGGCCGATTTATTAAGCACATCCACCTGGTCAAAGGCGCTCATGATGTCCGTATCCACGGCAAAGACGCCGTGCTTTTCCCACATCACCACGTCGTAGTCATCGTCCAGGGCCTGGATGGTGGCATCGGCCAGTTCTACGCTGGAAGGCAGCATATACGGCACCATGCCCAGCCCGCGGGGGCAGAAGGCCTTGGTCTCCGGAATCATGGACCAGAGCATGCGCGTGGCCACATCCTTCTCCATCCACTTCTTGCAGTGGGTCAGGGCTACCAGCTCAATGGGATGCGTATGCAGCGAGGCCCGGTAGGGCGAACCCTTGGCCAGCAGATAATCGTGCACGGCCAGGTGGGAAGGCAGTTCGGAGGTGGGAGCCACCACGGCATCGGCCACAATCTCATAATGGGCGCAATCCGGGAGGATGCGGATGATGGAACCGTTGGCCATGGGCTCGCGGGAGAGATCCCGCATGCGCTTGCCGGTCCCCTTGCAATAGAACCAGCAGCCCTTCAGATGCGGCAGGGTTTTGCCAATGGCACGGGGCGCATCGATGGCCGGCATCGCCCGCATGGCGTCGTCCACCTGGTCGGTAATGTTGATGGTAATATTGCCGCCGTTTCGCTCGGCCCAGCCTTTCTGCCAGAGATAACCGGCCACCTCGGCCACCTGGTCTACCGCCGCCTGGAGCGCCGGTCTTTTATCCAAAATACTATGCATGGGGTTCAAATACTTTAACGTCAAACGATTGGGATACCAGCTTCCGCATTTCCCAGCGGTCTTTCACCACGCCGGCGGCCTTGGCCTGCACCAGCACGTTCCCAATGGCGGTAGCCTCGGTGGGACCGGCCACTACGGGAATGCCCAGGGCATCGGCCGTCCACTGGTTCAGAAGGGCGTTGGCACTGCCGCCGCCTATGATGTGGAGCTTGTCAATGGCAAAGGGAGCAAAGTCCCGCAGGCATTCCAGAACCTCCTTGTACTTCTCCGCCAGGGAATGGTAGATACAGCTCACCACCTGCGCATCGGAGGCCTCTCCGATAACGCTCAGGATGGCCTCCAGCATATTCTCGGGAGCGGCGAAGCGGGGGGCGTCCGGATCGATTCGGCCTGCAAAGGAAGCTTCGGCCTGGGCCATTTCCACCAGCTGGGGATAGGAATACTCCTTCCCCTGGACCTTCCAAACCACGCGGCACTGCTCCAGCAGCCACATGCCCGTAATATTCTTGAGGAAGCGGGTAGTTCCCTCAATACCGCCTTCGTTGGTAAAGTTGAGGCGGGCCGATGCTTCATTGATCACGGGAGCCGGCACCTCGATGCCCATCAGGCTCCATGTTCCGCTGGAAAGGTAGGCAAAGCGCTCGTCGGAGGCAGGGACCGCCGCAATGGCTGATGCGGTATCGTGCCCGGCCACGGCAATCACGGGGACCTCTCCCAGGCCGGTGGAGGCAGCCAGAGAAGGCTTCAGCGTCCCCACCAGGGTTCCGGGCTGCACAATGGACAGCAGCATGTCCGTGCGGATGCCCAGCTCTTCCAGCAGTCCCTTGTTGAACTGCCGGGTGGCCTGGTCCATCATGCCGGAGGTAGAAGCGTCCGTATATTCGCACACCTTTTTTCCCGTTAGCATGTAAGACAGCAGGTCAGGCATGAAGAGGATGGCATCGGCCTGGGCCAAAGCCTCATCCCCTGCTTCTGTCTGCGCATACAGCTGGAAGATGGTGTTGAAGTTCATGATCTGGATGCCGGTACGGGCATACAGCTGCTCCCGCGGCACCTTGGCGTACACCTTTTCCGGAATCCCCACGGTATACGGGTCCCGGTAGCAGCGTGGCAGGCCCAGCAGGGCACCATCGGCCCCTATGCAACCAAAATCCACACCCCAGGTATCGATGCCTATGGAATCCAGCTTCACGCCCTGGGCACCCAACTGCTCCAAGCAGGTGACAAAGTGCTTGTATATGGCCTTCACATCCCAGTGCATCCGGCCGCCTTCCTTCTTCATTTCCGAAGGGAAACGGTACACTTCCTTCATGGAGAAGGAACCGCCACGCAGGGTAGCCAGCACGCCGCGGCCGCTGGTGGCGCCGCAGTCAAAGGCCAGGAAAGTGTATTCTTGTTTCATACTAGATCAATTGAGGCAGGAAGGTACTGAACACCAGGATTACCAGGCCGCAGACCAGCACGGCGATGGTCTTTTTGGAGCAGCCTTTCCATTCTTTGAGGATGATGCCCCATACGTTGGAGAACGTGACATTGAAGGCCATCAGGATGCAGAAGGCCAGGGTATCCATGGCGCTGCCCGGCTCAAAGAACGAGCGCCCAAGGGACAGGCCGAAGAACTGGCTGTACCACAGGGCACCGGCCAGCAGGCAGAAGAGGAGGTTGTTGCCCCACACTTCCTTCTTGGCATAGTCTCCCCAGGTCTTGTTCTTGGCATTCTGCCAGAAGCAGTACACCGCATTGGTCACAAAACCGCCCAGCGTTACCAGGAAGGTGGCGGGAAGGGTCTTGAACATATCGGCCGTCTCTGCAAAATGGATGTCCTTACCGAACTCCAGGCCCACATTGAAGCAGCCGCTCATAAAGCCGGCCAGGAGGGCAATCACCAGGCCCTTGGGGAAGTTGAAGTCCTTCACGGCCGCCTTCTTCTCTTCTTCGCTGAGGGTGGCCGATTTCATGCCGCCGGCCACGCCAATGACGGCAATACCCACCAGGCAGACCACCACGCCCAAGATCACGGAGAAGGTAAGCGATTCGAGTGCATGCATCTCCGGGAAGAACACGTTCAGCAGCACGGGGCCCATGATGGTGCCCAGGCCAGCGCAGGTTCCCAGGGCAATACTCTGTCCCAGCGCCACGCCCAGATAGCGCATGCTCAGGCCGAAGGTAAGGCCACCCACGCCCCACAGGGTGCCAAAGAGGATGGTCATCCAGATGTTGAAGGAGTTGGCACCGGCAAAGAGTTCTCCCAGCGAATGGCCGGAAGGAACCGCCAGCAGCATGCCCAGGAAAGGCAGGATGAGCCAGGCAAAGACGCCCTGCACAATCCAGTAGCTCTCCCAGCTCCAACCTTTTATCTTATTAATAGGAACATAGCAGCTGGACTGGCAAAAGGCCCCAACTGCTATAATCAATAGTCCAATGATCAGATTCATGACTTATCGCTTGGAAGTAACTTCTTTCTCGTACTTTTCAATCTCCGGGATGAAAGCCTCTCCCACGGGAACGCCGTTCTTGTAATTGAAGTAATCGAACACGGCCCCGAACGGGAGCGTCTTGGCCTCTTCCAGCAGGGCGAGACGCTGGAAGCCCTTGCCGGCATCCTCGTACTCACGAAGCTTGGCGAGGGGCTCCAGCAGGGCGCTCAGCAGGCACTTCTGCGTGGCGCGAGTACCAATCACATAGGCGCCAATGCGGTTGATGGCGGCATCGAAGTAATCCAGGCCGATATGGGCGCGGCTGAGGGCATCGGCCCGCACAATCTCCTTGAACAGATCCAGGGTCTGGTCGTTCATGATGGTCACGTGGTCGGAGTCCCAGCGGATGGGGCGGGATACGTGCAGCATGAGCTCGGGCACAAAGAGCAGGAGGGAGGCCACCATATCGGCCACATTCTCCGTCATCTCATAGTGGCCGGTATCCAGGGTGTACATGAGTTTGCGGGTGGCGCAATAGCCGGCCACAAAGTCGTGGGAACCCACGGTATAGCTTTCCAGGCCGATGCCGAACAGCTTGGCCTCCAGGCAGGTCTTCATGCCGGGAAGGTCTTCCTTCAGAATCTCGTCCAGGCTCTGGGCAAAGATCTCACGGTAGCGCTTGCGCTCCACGGTCTGGTCCTTGGAACCGTCGTGGACCCAGATATTCATGATGCAGGGATCTCCCTGGGCCTTGCCCATGGCATCGGCGATGCGGCGGCAGCGCTTGGTATGCTCAATCCAGAACTCGCGGATGGCAGGATCCGGATTGCTCAGGGATAGGTCTCCGCTCTTGGGATGGGAGAAGGAAGTGGAGTTGAAATCCAGCTTCATGTTGTTCTCCTTAGCCCACTCGATCCAGCTCTGGAAGTGCTTCACCTCCACCTGGTCGCGGTCTACGAACTTTCCGCCAAAGTCTCCGTAAATCTCGTGCAGATTCAGGCGGTGGTTACCGGCAATGAGGCTCTTGGCAAAAAGGACATCCTTGCGTACCTCATCGATATTACGCGCACGGCCGGGATAGTTGCCGGTGGTCTGGATACCGCCGGAGAGGGCCTCATTGCGCTCGAAACCCACCACGTCGTCCGTCTGCCAGCAGTGCAGGGAGATAGGGGTTTTCTCAAGGGTGGCAATGGCTTTGTCGGTGTCCACGCCCAGGGCGGCATAGCGCTCGCGGGCTATTTCGTAGGACTTCAGGATTTGGGCTTCGTTGTTCATATGGATTTGTGGTTATTAGCTTTTTCAAAGATACACAATTTTCGGCATTTTTTCTTAACTTTACGGAGTTATGAAGAAACTAATGACCATTCTGGCCGCCCTGCTGATGGCGGGCACGGCTTCCTATTCCCAGGACCGAAACTTTGCAAACCCTCCCAAGGAAGCTCATCCTTATGTGTGGTGGCACTGGATCAACGGAAATACCTCCAAGGACGGCATCCGCAAAGACCTGGAGTGGATGGACCGCATCGGCATTGCCGGTTTCCACCAGTTTGACGCCGGCGGCGCCATGATGCAGAGCCTTCCGCCCATCGTGCCCCAGACGCCCTACCTGAGCAAGGAGTGGAAGGAGAACTTTGCCTACGCCATAGCCCTGGCCGATTCGCTGGGCATGGAGGTGGGCATAGCCTCCGCCCCGGGTTGGAGCAGCACCGGCGGTCCCTGGGTAGCTCCGGAAGACGGCATGAAAAAGCTTACCTGGCGCACGCTGGAGGTAAACGGCAACGGCAAGAACCAGACACTGACGCTGCCGGAGCCGTACAAGACCATCGGCCGCTTCCAGAACGTAAGTGCCGGCATCTATGCCCCCGCCTTTGAGAAGATCACGCCGTGGTACTCAGACATAGCCGTGGTAGCCGTACGCGTACCGGAGGCCGAAAAGAGCCTGCAGGAGCTGGGCGCCACCATTACCTCCAGCGGAGGAGACTTTACCGTAGAGCAGCTTACCAACGGAGACATCAACGACGGATCCGAGCTGGCCCTCAACAAAGAGGGCACCCACGCCTGGATCCAGTACAATTTTCCCATGCCGGTCACCATCCGTTCCATGACGCTCGTAGGCGGTCAGGTACAGGGGCAGTTTGAGCCCAAACGCAGTTTCGACAATTCGCTGGAGTGCAGCCAGGACGGGACCACCTGGCAGGAGATCTGCCGCGTTCCTTCCTCCAACCTGGCCCAGATTACCATCGATATTCCGGAAACTACCGCCAGGCATTTCCGCCTTAGGATTTTGAACCCGGTACCGGACTACAGCCTCATCTACTACGGCGCGGAGGTGGTGATACCCACGGGCACTCCCATCCACGAGTGGAAGCTGAATACGGTGTACAAGGTTAACCACGCCGAGGAAAAGGCCGGCTTCACCTCCCCCGGAGACCTGATGGCCTATGGCACACCGGCCACAAACGCTCCTGTGCAGGACATTGTGGACCTGACCGACCAGGTAAAAGACGGGATCCTTACCTGGAAGGCTCCCGCCGGTAAGTGGCGCATCTACCGCTTTGGCGCTTCCCTCACCGGCAAGCAGAACCATCCCGCCCCGCCGGAAGCCACCGGACTGGAGGTGGATAAACTGGACCCGGATGCCTGGAACCGCTACTTCCACACTTATCTGGACCTGTATAAGGACGCTGCCGGCGGCCTGCTGGGCCCCCGCGGCATCCAGTACCTGATGATAGACAGTTACGAGGCCGAACATATGACCTGGACCCCTCAGATGGAGCAGGCCTTCCAGAGCGCCCGGGGCTATGCCCTGCGCCCCTGGCTTCCGGCCCTTACCGGAGAAATCATCCAATCCTCCGAAGCCACCGAAGGCTTCCTCTTTGACTGGAGAGAGACCATCGGCGAGCTCTTTGCTGCCAATTACGACCGCGTAAACGAGATCACCGCAGAATATGGCATGAAGGGCCGCTACACGGAGAGCCATGAGAACGCCCGCACCTTCGTAGGAGACGGCATGGACCCCAAACGGACAGCGACCGTACCCATGGCCGCCATCTGGACCGTTGGAGCAGCGGAGAGTATCGCCTATCAGGCCGATATCCGCGAATCCGCATCGGCCGCCCACCTCTACGGACAGAATCTGGTGGCCGGCGAAAGCTTCACCACCAACGGTGCCCTGGGCGGCGCCTACAGCTGGTATCCAGGCAACTTGAAGGAAGTGGCCGACGTAGCCCTGATGAGCGGCCTCAACCGCTTCTTCATCCACGAGAGCGCCCACCAGCCTTCCGACGACGTCCGTCCCGGCCTGGGCCTTCTCATCTACGGCCAGTGGTTCAACCGTCACGAAACCTGGGCCGAATATGCCAAGTACTGGATGGACTACCTGGCCCGCAGCTGCTATTACCTGCAGGCCGGCAAGAACGTAGCCGACGTGCTCTGGTTCTACGGAGAAGACGCCAACATTGCATCGGCCTATGCCAAGGCCCTGCCGGATGTCCCCTACGGGTACAACTACGACTTCTGCAGCCCCCATGCCCTCCTCCATGTCCCGGCCGTGGCAAACTACAGAGTCATTGCCCTGGGTGAGCATGCGCAGGTCATGAGCCTGGAGATTCTGAGAAAACTGCACCAGCTGGTCGGTGAAGGCGCCTTCCTCATAGGTCAGGAACCCGTGAAGATGGCCGGCCAGGGAGACGATGCCGCCGCATTCGAGAACTTGAAGGCCGATATCTGGCACACCGGACGGGCCAATGTATGGACCGGTTCCGTAGCCGAAGGCCTCCAGCGCTCCGGCGTTAAGCCCGACTTCCAGTCCTCCGTCCCCGGCTTACGGTATGTGCACCGCAAAGACGGCGTGCGCAACATCTATTGGGTGCGCAACTTCACCGGCGCTCCGGTGGATACGGACATTGTTTTGCGGGATGCCAGGGGCACCCTCACCGTCCTGGATCCGGTCAGCGGAAAACCCGTTTACGGCGCCTTCAAGGACGGAAGATTGCATATGGGAGCCGGTGATGCCCTGTTCCTGGTGGCCGATCCCCTGGCAGCCCCGGTTGAGATGCCCGCCCCCTTGAAATCGGCCGGCGAAGTGGCTCTGAACGGCCCCTGGACGGTTTCCTTTGAAGGGATGGACGCACCCGACGGCACCCTTTCCTGGCAGGAACTCAAGTCTTTGACCGAATCCGACGAGCCCGCCGTAAAGTACTTCTCCGGCACCGCCACGTACAGGAATACCTTCACGCTGCCCAAGAAGAACCTGCCCGCCGCCCTGTCCATCGATCTGGGAGAGGTGGGCCAGATGGCCGATGTCTATGTAAACGGAGAGCACGTGGACTTCCTCTGGAAAGCCCCCTATCGCGTAACCTTTGAAGGCAAGCTGAACCCCGGCAAGAACACCATCGAAGTGAAAGTGGTGAATACCTGGGTCAACCGCCTGATTGGAGACGGACAACCCAACGCAAAAGGGCACAGCTTTACGGCTGTACCCTTCTATGGAGTCAACAGTCTCACCCAGGACCCCGGCACCCTCATCCCTTCCGGTCTGATGGGACCCGTTCGCCTGGAAGGCTTACGCAAATAGCGTTTCTTTGAATAATTCCGATACGGTGGGGTGCGGGAAGACCACTTCCTTGAGCTGCTCCACCGTAAGGCCTTTCTCAATGGCTATGCAGGCACTCTGGATAATCTCCGAGCAGGGATTGCCCAGCATGTGCACGCCCAGGATCTGGTGGGACTTGGCGTCCACGATGATCTTACTCATGCCCTCTCCCCTCTCGTTCTCTGCCACAAAACGGCCGCTGAAGGCCATGGGCAGCTTGAGGACGGTGTAATCCAGGCCCAGCTTGGCGGCTTCGGCCTCCGTAACGCCTACACCAGCCACTTCCGGATTGGTGTAAACCACACCCGGGATGGCCTTGTAGCTCATGGAATCTTCCTTGCCCAGGATGGTGTTTACGGCCACTTCTCCCTCACGGGTAGCCGTGTGCGCCAGCATGGAGAAGCCCGTCACGTCACCGGCGGCATACACACCCGGAACATTGGTGCGCATCTTCTCGTCTACTTTAATGCCGTAAGGACGGCCGGCGGGGTTCAGTGCCAGTTCAACGCCTATATTTTCCAGGCCGATGCCCTGGAGATTGGCCCTTCGGCCCACGGAAACCAGGATCTTGTCTCCGGCGGCCCGGCAGGTATTGCCTTCCGCGTCTTCGTAGACCACCTCGTTGCCTTCCACCGCCACCACTTTGCAGCTCAGATGGAACTCCACGCCCTTCTTGGCGTACTGGGCCTGCAGCATGGCGCTGATCTCGTCGTCCAGCGGGCCCAGAATCTTGGGCAGCATCTCCACCACCGTCACCTGCGTGCCGATGGAGTTGAAGAAGCTGGCGAATTCCATTCCGATGACGCCGCCGCCAATGACCACCAGGCGCTCCGGCTGCTCCTCCAGGGACAGGATCTCCCGGTTGGTCACCACCACGCCGCCCAGGCCTTCCTTGAGGCCCGGAATGGGCGGAACAGCCGCCTCGGAGCCCGTGCAGACCAGGATATTTTTGGCCGAATAGGTAGCTTCACCGGCCGTCAGGACAAAGCCATCGGCCTCTTTGCCGGTAATCACGGCCGCTTCTTTTACTACCTCCACATTGGCGTTTCTCATCTGCACCTTGACACCGCCCACCAGCTTTTTCACCACCTTCTCCTTGCGTTTGAAGATGGCTCCAAAATCGATGGCGCTCTCCGGCACATTGACGCCATAGCGGTCGGCATGGCGGGTATAATCGTATACTTTGGCGCTGTATAGCAGGGTTTTGGTGGGGATGCAGCCCTCGTTGAGGCAGACACCGCCCAGTTCTCTCTTTTCAAAGAGCACAACGGAAAGACCCGCGGCGCCGGCCCGTCCGGCGGCTACATAACCGCCGGGGCCTCCACCCAAAATGGCAAGATCGTACATAGTTTATTTCTTGATGGTATAAGTTCCGGAAGTATATTCCTTGACCTCCTCCTCTCCGGGAAGGGTCACGCTGGCCCTGGCGCCCTCGGGTACGGAGAACTCCCACACCCAGGTATCTCCGTCGTAGTGCCAGGCACTTTCAATGACACCGGCGGCGCTCTCATAACGGGCCTTGACAGAACCCAGGCGCTTGTCCGGCACGGGCTTCATGATAATGTGCTTGAAGCCGGGCTCCGCAGGATCGGAAGCAATGCCGGCCACGGTTTCCCAAATCCATTCGCACACGGCGCCGTAAGCGTAGTGATTGAAGCTGTTCATACCGTTGGGCCCCATGCCCTTGTCTTCCATATAGCTGTTCCAACGCTCCCAGATGGTGGTGGCTCCGTTGTCAATGGAATAGAGCCAGCTGGGGTTCTTGCGCTGGAAGAGGAGCTCGTAGGCCATATCGGCCATTCCGTTCTCCGTAAGAGTCTGCATGAGGATGGAAGTACCCAGGAATCCGGTCTGCAGGCAGTTGCCATGGTCTTCAAAGTTCTGGCGCAGGCGGGCAAGCATCTTCTCCTTGGCATCTCCTTCCACAAGACCCAGCTTAAGGGCAAAGAGGGCCGGTGTCTGCATGGTATTGAGGATGGGAAGCTGGAAAGAGCCGTCCACTTTCAGGAACTGGCTCCGCAGATAATCCTTGGCCTCATTCTCCATGGCCAGGTACTTGGCGGCATCGCGGCCGGTGTTGGCGGCCATATCCTTCATATACTCGGCATCCAGGGCCCAGTAGCAGGCGCCCAGGTAGCTCCAGTAATGCTCGGCCTGGGCACGGGTGGCGGCATCCTTGTTAAAAGCGCCGCTGCAGCTTTCCAGGGGTTCGTAGCTGAGCCAGTCGGCCCAGTTGTAATTGCCGTTTTCCGGCTTCATGAACTCGTGGGCATACTTGCCCTCGTTCACGTGGGCCATGAACTTCTCCATGGATTCCCAGCTCTCGGCCACAATGGAGGCGTCTCCATACTGCTTCCAGATGGTCCAGGGCACAATGATACCGGCATCGGCCCAGCCCAGGCGCATCTTTTCGTTGCCGTACTGGGCATAGGGCGATACACCCGGATAACCGCCGGTCTCGCTCTGGCTGTCGCGCACGTCCTTGAGCCACTTGTGGAAGAAGCGATCCGTGTTGGCAAAGAAGCTGCCGGTCTCGGTGAATACCTGCGTATCGGCCATCCAGCCCAGGCGCTCGTTGCGCTGCGGGCAATCCGTAGGAACGGAGAGATAGTTGGACAACTGACCCCAATAGGTGTTGGAAATGAGCTTGTTAACCAGTTCGTTACCCGTCTCGATCTTACCAATCTCCATAGCCTTGGAAATGGAGGTAACCGGCACGGAGGCAATGGATTTGAACTGGACGGGACCGTCGGCCGTTACGGAAATGTAGCGGTATCCCCAGAAAGAAGTGCGCGGCTGATAAGCCACAAATCCTTCAGACGGGCCGAAGATATAGGTAAGCCAAATCTCGTCCGGAGCAACGCGCAGGTTGCGGCGGTGGGTACTTCCCTCGGGGCCGTCCATGCCACGTTTTTCAGCGCCATTGCCGTCGTTCAGGATCTCGGAAGGCAGGCAGATGATCTTAGTGCCTTCATTAGCCTTGAACACAAAGGAAGGCACGGCGGCGGCATTCTGGCCAAAGTCCACCACCAGGGTTTCCCCGGGGTTGAGTTCTACTACTTCACCGGCCTTGTAGTCCCGCTTGACCACTACCTTACCATACTCCACTTCGTTTTTCACTTCTGACTCCACGGCATCGGTGACGCCTTCCCAGACATAGGTCTTAACGGGCTGGAGCTTCAGGTCTTCGCGCTGGTAAATCTCGGCTCCCACGTTGGGCAGGATCTCTCCCGGGAACTCGGTATTGACCTCGGGGGTCTTGAGCAGTTCCGGGGTATCGTAGCCCATGGGGCAGCGGGCGTCGTATTCTTCTCCGTCAAAGATACCGGAGTGCTTCACGGGACCGGCGATACCGGCCGTCCAATGCTCCGTATCCGTTCCAAAACGCTCCTGGCTGCCATCGGCATAGGTGAGTTCCAGCACGCCGCGGAAAGCGCATTTCTTGCCGTAGACGCCGTTTCCACCGCCCTTGACAATCTTGTCGGACCACCAGCCGGGGGTTACCTGGGCAGAGAGGACGTTCTCCTCCCCGGCCTTCTTGAGGAAGGCATCGGTCACGTCATAGGTGAAAGAGCGCTTGGTCTTGCCATTGTGGGTAAAACCGGGCTTGAGAACCTCTTTCCCCACCAGTTCTCCATTGAGATAGAGATCGTAAACGCCCAGGCCGGCGGTCATCCACACGGCCTTGGTCACTTTCTTTCCATTCTTTACCGTAGAGAGGAACCAGTTGGCACCGGGGGCACTCTTGGAGGCATTACCGGCCACTACCGGAGCGTCCACCACAGAGATCCACTGGGAAGCCTCCCAGGCCTCATTCTCCAGGGCATCGGTGAGCGTACCCACCGGGCCCGCAGGCTTGGAGGTATTGCAGGCGGTCAGCGCTACGGCCAGGGCCGCCAGAAGGAACAGACGGGTTTTCATGGTTATTTCATTTTAAGTACAAACGTAGGATCCATGGGATAACGGCCGAAGTCCTTGCCAAACAGCGACAGACCGCCCTGCTGGCCCTCCGGAACGGCGATGCGCAGCACAAAGGTGCGGCCCACCTCGCCGGCATCCTGCACGGGCAGTTTCACGCGCACCAGCTGGCCGTAGGTGCCGGCCTCGCGGATGCGGGGTACATTGGGCTGAGCACCCCAGGAAAGGATGCCGCGGTGGTCGGCCGGGCAGTCCGTCAGCTGGGCACCGCCCAGCGTGTAGCCGTTGATGCTCACGGTCACGGACGAAGGCCAGAGCTCCTCATCCGTCATGGCAAAGGCGTTGAGCGACTTGCAATGGTCGTAGGTGCCGCCACCCAGCATAAAGTCTCCCTGGATGTCGTTACCGGCCACGTCCTTGCCCAGCACCTGGCGGGAAGAAGCCTCGAAGATGAGTTCGGCGCTGGCAACCTTGCCAAGATCCAGGTTCTCGGGAAGGGTAATCTTATACTCAAACCAGCCGTTGCCAAAGCCGTTGACCTTGAGGCCGTCGTACACGGCCGAAGTGCCCAGGGACCACTTCTGGTCCACATAGGAGTTCACGGGGAAGCTGATCAGGCGCACGTCCTCAGGGTCGGTTCCCTTCTTGACACGGAAGGTGGTAAAGTTGCGGTGCAGCACGGTTCCATCGGCCTTTTTGAGGACCAGACGGAGCAGGTACAGGCCCTTCTCTTCCGGGATGGCCACGCTTACGCGGCCGGCCTTGCGGTTGAGGTAAGGCTCAAACGCCACGGGAACGGAGTCGTTCTCGTAGGTGGCGAACTCTCCCAGGCTGTTCCAGCCCACCAGCTCGGTTTCCAGGGTGAGCTTACCGGGGTCCTGGTCCGTCATGAAGGAAGCAAAGAAGGGAACCTCCAGTTTCTCTCCTCCAAGGACCTCGGAATAGAGGTAACGCATGGGAGAGATGTAGTACGGGCTGTGGAAATCGGCCAGGGTCATGCCGGGCACCAGGTCGGACAGGCCGTCTATCTTGGCGCTGCGGTCGTACTTGACGTAGCCGTTCCACTCGTTCACCACGTCGTGATGCTCCGTGTACAGCCAGCCGGCGCAACCGGGATGGCGGCGGAAGGCATCCATCATGATGTGGTAGTCCCAGGTAAAGTCAATGTCTCCGGCGCTGCCTTCGTAGCCCCAGACGTCTCCGCATTCGCTGTTGAACATGGGAGCGCCGGTCTGCACATTTTCTCCTATGAAGTTGAAGTGGCTGCCGGGGAAGGTATTGCTCTCGTACTGCTCAATCTCGGCATCCCAGAGCCAGCCGCGGGTGTAGGCGTGCCAGGTGTTGATGTCCGTTTCCACGTGGTCGCGCAGGCAGGCCGAATTGTCCTCGGCCAGGCGGGAAGGATCCAGATGCTTGGTGAGGCGGTGCATCTCCCGCACCCAATCCTGCGTCTCGGGCAGGTACTGGCCGTTGGTATGCAGGCCCCAGGTCTCGTTGAAGTTGACCCAGGCAAAGATGGAGGGATGGTTGTAATCTCTTTCTATCTGGCCCAGCAGGCAGTGCTCCCAGTCGGCCTTGGCTTCCGGCGTGGGGGCGCCCCAGAAGTTGGGCGTATCGGCCATGATCAGAAGGCCCAGTTTGTCGGCCCAGTAGAGTTTGCGGGGCACTTCCACCTTGATGTGGATGCGGTTACCGTTGAGGCCCAGCTGCTTGGAAATCTCTATCTCATGGCGCATGAACTCATCGCTGGGGAAGGTGTAGTAGCCTTCCGGGTTGTAGCTCTGGTCCAGCGTAAGCTGCATGTAGATGGGTTTGTTGTTAAGCGCCACATAGGAGTAATCGGTTCCCGGGAGTTTGGCCACGCCCACTTTGCGCTGGCCCCAGTAGCTGTCAACGGCATCGATGCAGCCTTTCTTTCCCTCCAGGCAAGCCGTTACCTCATACAGGAAAGGGTCTTCCAGGTCCCAGAGGTGCTGGTCCTTGATGGGCAGCTCAAAACAGGCTTCGGCCTTTCCTTCCAGATTAGCCTTGAAGGTTTCCTGGTCGCCAGTCTTGAAGGTAAGCTGGAAGCTCTCCCCTTCCTCCGCCGGCTGCGCCAGTTTCACGTCCACCGTCACCTGGGACTTGTCAATGTCCGGGGTAAAATGCAGGGACTGGATGTAATTGCTGCCGCGGGCCTCCAGATACACGGTCTGCCAGATGCCGCGGGCGTTGCCGTAGCCCTGCTTGCCGTAGAGGTGGGCGTCGCTGTAGGTATCGTCTACCCGGAGCATCAGCGGATAAGTGCCGCCGGGCTTTACGTCCTTGAGTTCAAACTCAAAGGGCGTATAACCGCCCTGGTGGCTGCCCAGTTCCTGGCCGTCCAGCCAGGCGTCCGTCTGCCAGTCGCTGGCTCCTATCACCAAAAAGACGCGCTTGCCTTTCCAGGCCTTGGG
>CAMVJR010000031.1 GCA_947167855.1 uncultured Bacteroidales bacterium | reverse complement strand
ATTAATCCCTTTCATACAGAAGCCTGCGTTAGCAGACTCGTTTGGAAGACCCGTTTCCAAGGCGCTTGGCCCAGGACATCATCAGGTCTTCGCGCCTTCCGAAGATATCCTTCTGCAGGCCGATGGCATCGTCGAAGACCATCGTCTGGCGGTCGTTGCCCGAGAACTTCTTCCACTGGTATTTGTTGGTGGAAGGGTTGCCCGTACGTGCGAAATTGGTCCACATCTCCTTGACGACATGACGGAACTCGCAGTCTTCGGTGCTAACAATCTCTCCGCTTCCCATCGGATCCGCCAAGGGATTGTCGAACAGATACGGAAGCTCGGCCGCGTGTATTGCGCCAAGATAAGGGGTAGTCACCGGCTTTCTGACGAAATACATGTATGTGTTGCCGCCGGCGGCAGCGTGCCGGATGGCCATATCGGTATTGCCTGCGCGGAAGTTGATGTCGTTGCAGTATTGCTCCAGCTTTTTCAGTTCGCTTTCGCCGGCCATCGTAGCCATGAACTTGTCGTACATAGCCTTTTCCTGGTCGTTCAGCAGCGCACGATCCCGCTTCGCAATCCACCTCAGCGTATCCGCAAAGCCTTCTTCGCCTCCCTCGGACGGAACGAAGTACCGGATTTCGTCCTGGTTGGACCCAAGCATCAGATCAATCTTGGCTCGCTTCTCGTCTCCCCACATCTCGTACAGGACCGCCCGGTCCTCCGGCAGCGTAACGCCGTCCAGGAGCGGGAAGTTGGCAAATCCAAGAAGGCTGTTCTTGTCAATCATACCAGCGTTCAGGGTGGCTTCGACGAGCTGTTCGGTGGTGAGTTGCATCAGCTCGTCCATACTCTGGCAGCCCGTTGCGGTGAGGAAGTTCTGCGTGACGTGGATGCCATGCTCCATGGTGTCGGTGTAGGCAATGTTGGCGCTCTGCGCGATGATTCTGCGGAAGAGCCCATCGCTTCCTTCGATGAGAGGAAGGAAGGTGACGCTGGCCGAGCCTGCCGACTCGCCGAAAATGGTCACGTTGTCCGGATCTCCGCCGAAGCCGGCGATGTTTTTCTGTATCCATCGGAGGGCCTCAAGCTGGTCCAGCAGGCCCAGGTTGCCGGCCTCCTTGAAGTTTTCTCCGCCGGGAACCCGCTCGAAGTTCATAAATCCCAGGAAGCCCAGCCGATAGTCGATGGATACGAACAGGATGTCGGGACACTGTTTTGCGATGTTGGTAAGGTTATAGAGGGGCGATGCCTGGGATTCGGAGCAGAACCCGCCGCCATGAATCCACACCATGACCGGCTTCTTGCCGCCGGGGTAGCTGGTATTGCAGTAGATGTTCAGCACCAGGCAGTCTTCGCCGAACTCCGCCGTACCCATCGAATCGTTCACGGGCCCGACAGGTACGTGGCCGGGCTTTGTCGCGTCATACACGCCGTCATCGTCTGCGGCAGGGAGCGCCTTCTGCCAACGAAGTTTCCCCAGCGGCTGCGTTGCGTAAGGGATGCCCTTCCAGATAATCAGTTCGTCTGTCTCTTTGCCCACGAAGGTGCCGTTGTTGCACTTTACGACCAGTGCCTTATTATCTATATTCATCTTTTTCTTGGTTTTGTGTTATTAATTCATCTTCTTGCCGCCAAAATACACCTGGGCCGGGACGTTGTGGCTGAACCCTTCGTGCTCTGCATTGAGAAGGTCGTCGCCGAAGACCAGGAAATCGGCATCCTTGCCTACTTCGATGGAGCCCTTCTTATCCTCGATGCCCAGCTGCTTGGCGCCGTTGATGGTGTAGCCGAGGAGCATTTCCTCCATATTCATTTTCTCCTCATACGGCGGATTGGTCTCGGGGCTGATGCAGTAGGGCGGGACATTGGTCTTCTCCGAGATGGTGCGAGTCATACCGATCTCCATCCCCAGATAGGGGCTCCAGGTGGTGAAATCGCCATAGGCCACATTGTCGCTGGACCAGGCCACCAGGGCGCCGGTGTTCCAGACCGTCTTGCAGCGATACATATTTCTGGAGCGCCTCTCACCAAGCATCTGGGCCAACGCGCCGGGACCGCCTCCGTTGTGCCACCAGGGGGTATAATTGGCAAATACGCCCAGTTTGGCGAAACGGTCCAGATCGGCATCGTCCTGAACTTCCAGGTGTGCACAGGTCACTTTCACGTGGTACTTGTCTCCCAGTTCCTTCCGTGCCAGCTCCACACCGTCCAGGATGACGCGGGACGCGGCTTCGCCCACGGTGTGCACGTGGAGATCCAGGCCTGCCTCGTTGAGGGCCTTGAGGATTTCGGCCACCTGGGCGGGCTGGAACGCCGTTGTGCCGGTGACGCCGGTATCCACATAGGGCGTAACCATGGCTGCGGTTTCAATCTTCAAGGTGCCGTCCATGAAGATCTTGAGGGTGTGCACTTTCAAGTGCTCCGTGTTATACTTTTTGTTGAAACGCTTCACCTCCTCGATGGCCTCGTGCATTTTGCTGGGGCGGGTGAGGACATAGCATCCGTCGATGTAGATGGGCAGTTTGCCTTCCTGGTCCAGTTTGCACAGAACGTCATACATCCGCTCGTGGACAGGGTTGTGCTCCGGGAAACCGGCGTCGAACACAGCGCTCACGCCTTCCTTTTTGGAAAACTCTATCCAGCGAGAAACCGAGGCCACAATCTGTTCTTCCGTCAGCTCGTTCGTGCCGTCAAATAGGATGGGCCAGCTGGCGGTTTCGAACGAGTTGCCGGTCACGTGACCGTCTTTGCGGACGTAATAGGCCAGTCCGGGTACCGGGTCCGGCGTATCGTCAGCGATTCCCATCCTTTTCAGGACCTTGGAGTTCACCCAGTTGCTGTGGCATTCGCCTTCAAGAAGGATGAGCTCGGCGTCGGGGCAGACTTTGTCCAAATCCTCCTTTGTTATTTCTTCCCCTTTCAGATAATGACGCTCCACTAAAAACCTGTAGCATTTCTCTCCGGGATGCTCTTTAATGTAGGCCGACATGAAATCCATGGCGCTCTGTTTTCCATCAGGTTCAAAGCGCACGCCCAGGTCTACATAATCAAAGGCGACGCCGATGGTCACATGCACATGGCTGTCAATGATGCCGGGCAAAATGAATTTGCCGCCCAGGTCCGTGACCTTTCCCTCAAAATCCTTGAGGCCGGCTTCGTTTCCTACATATACAAATTTTCCATCTTTCACTGCCAGCGCAGTGGCTTGCGGGTTTTTCTTGTCAGAAGTGAAGATTTTGGCGTTTTTAATGATGTGGTCAGCTTTCATGGTTTTAGTGTTTTATGTGTTTTACTCTTTAGTTTCCTTTACAAAACATGCCACCATTCCGTAGGTGATGGTGGGACGAATCCAGATTTCCACCATCAGATAGGTGGAATATTCGTCGGAGGTCTCCAGGAAGATGTCAATGTTATAAAGGGTGGCAATGAGCAGGTCTACGATGAAGATCATCCACAGGTTGCGCTTGGAGTAGGTTTTCCAGTCCTTGCGGGCATAGAAGTAGGTGAGCATCAGGATGAGCGCCACCGAGAGGGTGAGGCAGGTAAGGTGAAGCGGGTAATTGACCAGCGGCGGGGCAAACAGGATGTCCCGCAGCAGCACCGTAATGCCCACGTTCAGGGTGCACCAGTAGTTGAACTGCTTGGTGGTGATACCCCAATTGAAGAAATACATAAGCATCATCACCACACAGGCAATGTAGAAGACGTTGAGCACCAGCTCCGGCCAGGTGTTCTCAAGACCCAGATGCACGACTCCGTAAATCATGGTGCCGATGGAGATGGCGGCAGCCAGGATGGTGACGAGGATGTTGAATAAGTCCGACTTGTTTTTGAATCTTACTGCCATAGTGTTATTCGTTTAGTTTTAATTCTCTTTCAGCGTAATGATGGCCGTCATACCGGGCATCAGGTGGGGGTGCGGTGCTAGTTCGGCCTCCATGTGCACCATACCCGTCTTCTCTACCGAAGGGCTGATGGCGGTGACTTTTGCGTGGTGAACCTCCCCGGGATAAGCTACGGTAATCACCTCAACCTGGGAGCCTGTCGAGAACTTGGAAAGTTCATTTTCAAGAACGTCAAATGAGGCCTTTAGATGCTCTGTATCAACCACATAAAACAGGGATTCCCCGGGTATGGCTGCGCCATACAGGGTGGCCGATATGTCGCTCACCGCGCCGCTGATGGGGGCCGTGATGGTGCAGAACTCAAGTTGCTGCTGTGTTTTCTTGACAGCGGCCAGGGCGGTATTGTATCCGCTGTTCACCCGGGCAAGCTTCCGGATCTCTTCCGGCGCTTCGTCCAGCTTGTTTCTTTTGTATCCCTGTCCCATCAAGATAGCCTGATAGTTATAATCGGCCTGTTCCAGTTCGGCCTCCCGCTTGAGCAGTTCGGCCCGGATATCGCTCTCGTCCAGACGCACCAGTACCTGCCCCTTCCGCACATGCTGCCCCAATTCCACGTTAAGGGCTGTTATCTGACCGGTGATGCGGCAGAAGATGGGAACTACGTACATGGATTCAATGACGCCCTTACTGGACAGATGCTTGTCCGACAAAAGGGTCTGCAGACGCGCGCCTCCGGCATCCTGTTCGGGGGCAGCGGCCTCAGAGGGGTTGCCTTCCGGGACGGCAGGGGTTGTTCCGGATCCGGAAGACCCACAGGAAGGCATGATGGTAACGGCAAGAAGAGCCAGTATGTAAAATTTAAAATTCATGAAGCGTAAGGGTTGCTAGGTGATAATATGTTATCCAATAATCCTGCAGGGTGGCAAGATGACGGGTGTAGGCCTCGTCGCGGTGGTTCTGGGCGCGGACATAGGAATTGATGTCGGTGAGGCCCTGGGCATAATTGTCGGAAATCAGTGAGAAGACTTCTTCGGCCATCTCAACGGCGCGTCCGGTGTTCCCAAGCCGCTCCTGGCATTCGGAGAAGTCGTGAACGGCGGATATCACGTCCTGTTCCAGCTGCCTTTCCGTTTCCCTCAGAAGGCTCTCTTCCCTGGACAGCCACGCCTGGGCGGCCTGGCGGCGGTTCTTTGCCGCTCCGAAGTCTACAAGCGGGACAGACAGCGAAACGCTGCCAAGGGCATATAGGCGCTGGTTTTTAAAGGCTTCCTGGAAGGCTTGGTTCACCTGCTGGATACCCATGTTGAAATCCACGCCCACCTGCAGGCCGGACTCTCTCTTGGCCTTATCCCGAGCCTGCTCGGCCTGGGTCACATAGCCCAGCTGCTTCTGGTAGGCGGGATTGCTCGCCCGGCTTAGCTCAAGGGCCTCTTCCATTGAAATCAAGATGAAGGGCTTCTGCTTAGGTACCGGCAAGGTATCCGGGAGGTCCTTCTCTCCCAGACGAAGCCAGGAAAGGAGGGCATCCTTTGCCACTTCCTTGTTAACCAGGGCCTCGTCCAGGGCATTCTTGGCGTTCATGCACTGCAGCTCCAGGGAAAGGAGTTCTCCTTTTGTAATGACGGCAATGGCAAATTTTTCCTTTGCAATGGCATACAAAGTGTCCGAGGTACTCAGATTGCGCCGGCACACTTCGGCCTTCTGCTGGGCCGTCACTAACGAGAAATAGCGCCGGGCGGTTTCCTCGGCTATCTCGTAGAGCGAGTGCTCGTGCTTGAGACGGGCCGTCTTGAGGGCCTGCTCTTCCTCCTTCTTTTCCCATTTGTAGGGATTGTAGCCAATAAGAGGAATGTTGGCGCCCACCACTACCGGCATTACCGCATACAGGGGATAGGAAGGGTTTGCATTGAAGAAATGGCTCCATGTGAACTGGGTTGCCACATACGCCTCGCCTCCTATTCCCAGCAGTTTCTGGCTCATCTTGAGCTGGGCGCTGGACGACAGGATGTCGTAATCCCTCATATAAACATAGTTGCGGGAAGGATCGTTGATGTACCTGGAGTAGTTGGGCTGCAGGTTAAAGACAAGCTGGGGCTTGCGAAGGGACAAAAACAGGTCATAACTGCTCTGGGCATGCTGGTACTCATACTGGCTTTGGAAAGCCGTTATGGTACTGTCCTGGGCCAGACGGATGTACTCCTGCAGCCCCTGGGCCCTGAGTCCGCTGCCCAGCAACGTACCCGCCAACAATATTATCAGAAACTTTCTCATAGGCTTTGGCGGAGGTTAATATCACGGAAGTAGCCCTCCCGCGACATGAGTTCGTCGTAAGTACCCTGGTCGGCCACTTTTCCGCCGGCCAGAACAATGATACGGTCGCAGGCACGGAGGGTGGAAGTGCGATGCGCAATCACAATGCGGGTGCATCCCAACTTGGCCAGATTCTCGCTCACAATGTGCTGGCTGATGTTGTCCAGGGCCGATGTGGCCTCGTCCAGGAAGATGATGGCCGGCTTCCGGATGATGGCGCGGGCCAGCAGGATGCGTTGCCGCTGCCCGCCGGAGACGCCCTCTCCTTCCAGGGAGATGCGGGTGTTCATGCCGTCCGGCATCCGGCGGATATCTTCGTCCAGGGCTACCATGCGGGCGGCCTTCCAGGCATCTTCCTCGGTGAGCCAGCCTGCGTTGAACAGGATGTTGTCCAGGATGGTGCCCTCCAGCATCTGGCCGTGCTGCAGGCAAATGCTCACGCAGAATTGCCGGAAGCTCTGTTTGTTCAGGCCTTCCAAGTCGTGCATGTCGTAGAAGATGGAGCCGTTTTCGGCCTGCTCGAAACCCATCATCAGGCGCACTAGGGTGCTCTTTCCACAGCCGGAAGGGCCCACCAGGGCCACGTATTCTCCAGGATTGACGTGCAGGTCAAGGCCGTCAAAGATATACGGTGTTTCCGTGTTGTAGCGGAATTTGAGTCCCCGGATGTCGATGGCGCCGCTGATTTCCTTCACCAGGGACAGGTTCTCGTCTTCCTCGGGAATGGCCTCCAGGATGGGGGTGCACAGGAGGGATTCCGGCATAATCTGGCCGAAAATGGACGAAATGTGGAAGAAATCCTCCGTGGCTTCCACGGCGATGCTCAGGACGGCGCAGTAGGCGATGTAGTCGGAGAGGCCCAGGTTGTACTTGAAGGCCGCGAACATCGTTACCAGCATGGGCAGCAGGCGCACGCAGTAGGCGATGGCACTGGAAACCACACTGATGCGCGGATACAGCGAGCTGTAGGGCTCGGTAGGTTCATAGGCCTTGGCCCAGATGCGGAAGGCGCGGTATTCGGCCCCCGATGTCTTGATTTTCTGGGAACCGGAGAACAGGCTGTGCAGCACGCCGAACAGGTGGGACTGGGCCGGGTGCACCGCACTTTGCACCATCTTGGTATAGTGATAGTGAAGGATGGTGGACAGCAGCATCAGCGTCAAGACGGCGATACCGGACAGCAGCAGGGGACCGCCGTACAGGAAGAACTGGATAAAGAGGAATCCGGTGAACAGGAAGGTAAGTACAACGGAAATGATGCGCTCCGTAATAAGGGAGCTGAAGCGGGAAAGCGACAGTACCCGGTTGGATAGGTCTCCCGGCTGATACTCTTTAAAGAAGGCCGGATGGAGCTGGAGCATACGCCCCATCAGCGCGGTCTGGACGCTGTATTCCATCTTGTCCTTGATGCGGAACGCCACCAGGCTTCTGGAAAGTTTCAGGGCCGCCAGGCCAATGGCCGTGCTAACCAGCAGCACCAGGATGGGGATAAGCTGGGTACCGTCGCCGGAAGGAATTACTTCGCTGAAGAGCAGCTTGCTCACGTAGGGCGTCATCATCTGCAGCAGCACAAAGCCTATGCAGGTGATGAGAATATACAAATAATCGAAGCTGCAAAGACTCTTTAAGCCGTACTTGAGCACGTCTTTCAAATGAAGCTGGCGCCGGGGCAGTGGCGGCGTAAGGGTAAAGGCTTCCGGTTTTAGCGTTTTGGATGCAGCCGCGCTGTTCAGATGAATCATCTTCCTGCTCACCGGATGAATGTAGGTATAACTGGCAAAATGCGGTTTCAGGATGACGGGGGCGTCGGTATCGGCCATAAAGGCCAGCATCGTTCCGGTACAAGTGGCCCACCACTGCCCGGTGAGGCTTACCTGCCGGAAATAGTACCTCTGGGATACCAGGAAAGTTTCCAGTTCTTCCAGGGACTGCGGAATGCCGCCGCTCTCCTTAAGCTTTTTCATAAGGTCGCGGTCCAGCATGGCCAGGAAGATTTGCCGGGAATCCTCGAAAGCCTGACGGTCGCCTTGAATGCGACGCAGAAGTTGTTCTATCATCGGGTCGGTCATGGCGTCAGGCGTATTGGTTCAGTTTTGCATAAAGGCCGTCGGGAATGGCAGCCAGTTCTTCGTGCGTGCCGCGCTGCTTGATTTCCCCGTACTCCATCACGCAGATCTGGTCACAGTCCCGGATGGTAGCAAAGCGGTGGGCCACCATAACCAGGGTAAGGCCCAGGGTCTTGATGGCCATCATTACCTTTTCCTCGGTCTTGGGGTCCAGGGCCGATGTGGCCTCGTCCAGAATGAGGATGGACGGCTCTTTGGCCAGGGCCGCCGCTATCTCAATGCGCTGCCGCTGACCGCCGGAGAAATTGTTGCCGTTGTAGAATACCTGGGCCTGGTAGGCGTCGGGGCGCTCGGCAATGGTCTCGTGAATCTGGGCGTTGTAGCTGGCCATGATCATGGCGAAGTCCTCGATGGAGTCGTCCCACATCTTGATGTTGTCGGCCAGGGTGCCCTCGAAGAGGGTGATATCCTGGTTCACTACCGAAACCGAGTTGTTGAACACCATCCGGTCAATCTCCTTCCTGGGCTTGCCGTCAAAGAGGATTTCCCCCTCCCAGGGCTCGTACAGACCGGAAATAAGCTTGGCGATGGTGCTCTTGCCGCAGCCGGAGAAGCCCACGAAGGCAATCTGCTGCCCGGGCTCTATCTTCAGGTTAAAGTGCCGAAGGATGGGCGGCTTGCTGCGGTCGTAGCCGAAGGTGATGTCCCGCAGTTCAATCTCCCCCCTTAGCTTGGCCTTTCCGTCGGAGGGAAGTTCATCGGAGATGGTCATCTGAGGGAGTTCGTCCTCGTAGTTGTCAATTTCCTCCACCCGTTCCAGCGCAGAATGCATGCAGTAGATATTCTGGGTCGATGCCACAATCTTACTCAGCGGGAAGATGGCGTTGCCCATCAGGCCCTGTGAAGCCAGCAGCATACCCGGGGTGAGGTCTCCCTGCAGGATAAACCAGCCGCCCAGGCACAGGACCAGGCCGTTGCACAGCTGCATCACCAGCATCGGGATAATCCCGGTCCAGACCATAAGCTGGTTGGAGGCGATGCGCTTGTTTAGGGAATCGGCATAGGCCGCCTCCCATTTGGCATAGAAATCCTGCTCCCCTCCCGCAGACTTGATGGTCTCGATGTTGTCGATGCCGGCCATGGTCACGCTCTGCAGGCGTCCGTCCGACTTTTCCATCTGGCGGGCCTTGTTCTTCTGGTATTTTGAAGACACCCGCATCACCACCACCATCAGGATCACTACAACGATTTCTACAACGCCCAGCCGCCAGTTATACAGGAGCAGAAGCCACGACGTGAGCACGATTTGCAGGGTCATGGCAAGGGCCTGGACCGAAGAGTCAATGGTCTCGGCCGACTTGCGGATGCCCTTATAGCGGGCCACCAGTTCTCCGGAAGAGAAATGGTCCAGCACTGCCATGGGTAGGCGAAGGACTGTCCAGATAAATTTGGAGGAGGCCGAAATGATAAACTTAGGCAGCTGACGGCGGCGCTCATAGTTGAGCGTGAGCCAGGCGGTGAGTTCGATCAGGAACAGCAAGACGTACACCGCCATCAGGGGACCGAACCATTCCGGATTCTTCCGGGTAATGACATTGTCGGTAAAAATCTGCTGGAATAGCGGCGGAAACAGCGTGGCGCCCAGGGTGATGACTGAAAGGATGACATTAATCACCACAACCAGCTCGTTTCCTTTTAGAAAACGGGCGATAAGGGACAATGTGGTTGACCTTCTTTTCATTACTCTACCTGAAGCTGTGCGGCCCTCAGAAGGGTTCTTCCGCGCTCAAACAAATACTCAAAAATACTCCTGGTACGGGTTTCAGTAAGAATAGAGCAATAGGTTCCCACCCCCATATCCACACCTTCCGGCACGCCGAAAGACCAGTCGTACTGGGACGGGAAATCCTTCATCCTGTTCAGGCTGATGGTAACCCGATAGGCGGGGCCGTCCATCGCCAGCAGCGTGGCGATGATTTCCGGATTCCGGAAAAGGAGCTTTGCCTGATCGGCCGATATGGGATAAGGATCAACGGCCGTGATGACCCCGCGGATATAGCCAATCTCGTCCCGGGATTCATCCTCCGGCCAAACTTGCGCTGCCATTCCGGGTTGGAGGTCCCTGCGGGTGGCGTTATCGGCAAAGGCCACGACAACGGTGGAGATGTTGTCCGTTTTCCCTTCCTCTCCAATAATGCTCACAATGGGCTCGAATGCCTCAAAGGACTCATTATCCATTTTGGTACTGAGGACCGTACCGCCCACGGAACTGGACAGGATGCTGTAACTCTCTCCCACCGACACCAGGGCCACGGGCTGTCCCACCGAAACCGGATCTCCGCTATGGACAATCATGCTTCGGACCACACCCTGGTTGGGAAGCATGACATCGGTAGTCCCGCTGGCGGGGAATACAACCCCGGAGTAACGAGCCTTGTCGCTCACCTTTCCCAGAAAACCCCAAACCACAAACGCCCCCAGCATCAGCATCAGGGCAAGCCCCAGCAAAAAGGTGGATGCGTGGGTTATGTGGAGTAAACTGCCCATCTGCCCGGCAGATGCGCTGGTACGTTCACGGCTGGACTGGGAGAATGGATTCTTATCTGATAGTGTCATGGATGGTCGTACTGTTTTGGTTATTCCTTGATAGTCAGGCACATCATGGTGAGGTCGTCGTTGGGTTCGGCGCCATTTCTGTGACGCTCCACATCGGCCGAGATGCTCTCAATCACCTGACGGGTGCTCTCGAAACTGTGATTTCTGAGGATGTTGAGCAGTTGGTCGTCGCCAAACTGCTCGTGGGCGGGATTCTCGGCTTCGTTGAGGCCGTCGGTATACACAAACAGCATGCGGCCCTTGATGCTCTCAATCTCCTCTCCCTTGAACTCCAGCCCGGGCAAGACGCCGATGGGGGCGTTGGGGAACATGTCGATAAAGTCTCCGCCGTGTTCTCCGCCACCCAGGATGGGCGGGTTGTGGCCGGCGTTGCAGAAGGAAAGGTGCCCCGTCTGCAGGTCCAACAGGCCCAGGAACATGGTTACAAACATGTTGCCCTCATTATCGGCCCCGGAAAGGGCGTCGTTGATGCGGGTGCAAATCTCGGCCGGCGACATGCCCTGCTTGGCCAGCGTCTGGAACAGGCGGGTGGCCTGCGCCATAAACAGGGAGGCGGGCACGCCCTTGCCGCTCACGTCACCCACGGCAAAGTAGAGGGATTGGTCAGAGAGCAGATAACCGTACAGGTCTCCTCCCACCTCTCGGGCCGGTGCCATGGAGGCACACATGTCCAGGCCCGGATAGGTGGGGAACAGGCACGGCACCATGGACATCTGGATGTCCCGGGCAATGCGAAGCTCACTCTCCATCCGCTCCTTGATGGTGGTGGTCTCTTCCAGCTGGTCATAGGCTTCCTTCAGCGCCTCGTGCGCCTTGCGCAGTTTCTTTTCGGCCCTGCGGCGGAAAACCATGTAGATGGAGAAGGCGACGATGAGGACAAATACCAGTACGCCGGTATAAATCTGCCGCTGGCGGGCCGATCGGGCTTCGGCCTCCACAATCTCCATATCCCGCACGTGGATGGAGTGCAGCTCGCTGGCATCCAGCTGCCGGTTGTTGACGATGGCCGAATCCAGCACCTCGCAGATCTGCCGTGCCGTTTGATTGATGGAATCCTTCTGGTGCAGCATCTTGTGGGCACGGTACTTCTTGAGCAGATAACGCTGGATGTTGTCCAGGGAATAAATCATGTTCTCCTTCTGGAGATATTCCATAATGCTGCGATAGCTGGCCACCGCCTCATCCCAACGATGGGCAATGGACAGGTATTCGCTGGCATTGGTGAGGCCCTCCAGGGTTTGGGCGAAATCTGTTTGCTGATAATCCTGGTATTCGTTTTCGGCCTCTTTGTGGCTTCCTACGCCTTCCAAAGCGGCGGCGTGGTACAGCTTGTAGCGGGCCCACTGTTTGTCGGTATAGCTTTTATCGGCCGGGAATCTCTGCCTGTATTCCTGGAGCAGATTCCCCAGACGGCTGGTCCAGAACAGCGCCTTGTCGTAACCCTCTACGTTAATCCAGATGTAAGCGACGTTGTTGATTCCGGCCACGGCGTCGCGATAGGACGTCCGGGACTCTTTGCGCCGGATGTTGTCCCTATGCATCTGGTAGGCCCGCTCCAGCATATCGGTGGCCGTGGGGTCTTCCTTGTCAAAGTACGTCTTGGCGCAACCGGCAAAAATGAGCAGGTTGGTATAATCGCTGGTGGTATCGCACTGGATTCTCTCCAGGCGGTTGATGATGGGGAGAGCCGTATGAAGGGCCGATGCGTATTCTGCGTAACGGCAGAGCTGGCTGGTAAGGTAGCTGGCCGATTTGGCATAGTAGGTGAGGTCGACAGGGTCTTCTGAGTTTTCCGTGACCCGGATGGCCTCTTGCCAGAAGTACTCCGCCAGCTCGCGCTGACCCAGCTGGTAGTGGGCATAGCCTTGCCAGTAATTGCTCTCACCCTTGGAAAGCTTTCCGGCCTTTCCCAGGCTGTCTGCCAGGGATAGGATCCTTTCATAGTCTCTTGCCTTGGAAGCCGCATCCATCAGGTTGACGGCTTCCCCGCTGGAGGAGTTGCCGGTCATAGAATGGCAGCCGGAGAAGGACAGCACTACGGATGCTGCCAATGCACAGGCCAATAGGGGAATTCTATGGGCAATCATATCAATCAATGTCTTTAATCATATGCACATCTCTCTGCGGGAACGGGATGGTAATGCCGTTTTCCTTCAGAATCTTGTAGATGAGTTCCTTGCACTGATACCGGTATTCCACTTGCTCCGAAACCAGCACGTACTGTCTCACCGCCACATTCACGGAACTGTCCCCGAAGTCGTCGAAACGGATATAGTGCCCGTAAGTGGGCTCCACGATGTCCCGGCCGAACTTGTCCTTGGTCTTGAGCACCTCCAGTCCTTTCTCCAACGCTTCCCTTACCTTCTGGAAATCGGTTCCGTATGCAACGCCCACCGTGATGATGGTAAGCTCGTAAGAATTGTTCCGGGTAAGGTTGGTGAAGCTCTTGCTGAACAGGGATGAGTTTAGGAAAGCCACCTGGGTACCGTAGAGCGTTTCCACCAGGGTGGTCTGGTAATTGATGTCCACCACTTTGCCACGGACCCCGTCGCAATCGATCCAGTCTCCAACCCGCAGGCGGCCACCCATGAGCTGGATGCCGTATATGAAGTTGTTGAGGATATCCTTGAGAGCCAGACCCACACCGGCCGACAGACCGCCGGCAATGAGTCCCAGCGATCCGGTGGGTATGCTGAGCGTAACCACGAAGAGGTCCAGGTAAACGAACCAGATAAATACGCTGATGAGACTGTTTCCCAGGGCCAGGTTGATCTCGTTGTTCTGAATGGTCTTGCGGTTGTACTTGCGGAGGAACCTTCGGTATCTGGACTTCTGCCACACAATGTGGATTACCTTGTTCATATAGCGGAACACGGCGAACAGGCCCCCCAGGAAGAGGATGTCGTAGACGGATATATGGAAGGTACCCTGACGGAAGAAGGGTTCCTCGAAAACGGAATGGAACAAGTCCTTGAACTCGAAGATGTTCAGCGCCAGGTAAATGCAGGTGGGGATGGAATAGATGATCAGAATGGGAATCAGAACCTCCCGGATCAGATCATAGAACCAGGTGGCACTGAACAGCAGCTGGTCCTTGGCCGGGCCCGTTACGTAGGTGATCTTGGCTTTATAGGCCGACAGACGCTTGTTCAGCCGCTTCTCCTTGTACAGGCGCGTGAGGTCCCATACGGAGGCGATGGCCAGAATGAGTGCCAGCTGGAAGTACCACCAGACCAGGATGATCAGCGCCAGGAAGATGTAGCCAATCCAGCTGAAGACCATGGCCGTAGCCGTAATGCCCAGGGAAACCCATCCTACCACCGCATCGGTGGTATCGGCCTTGGATCCCAGCCGTATATTGGCCAGCAGCTGCCACAGCACCAGGATCAGGAGCAGCGGCGGGAAGAAGAAATTCAGGAAGGCGTTGGGCACAAACAGCACCCGGCAGCTGATCACAAACAGGGCCGTAAAAATGGTGGGCAGGTAAATCTGGATGCCGCCTTTGAGTTTGGCCGGTTTCAGCCGGATCAGGAGGGCTGTGTTAATGGCCATGAGCAGGCCGATGAACGTGAGCACAATGCTGATGGCCTTGCGCGAGATGTCGTTGTCCGTGCTCTCATAGCTGAGGACCAGGAACAGGATACAGCCCAGCAGCAGGGCCAGATAAGGTTCCCGCTCCTTGGTGATCCACTTTCCTTTGGGCTTTGCAAAACGAAATACCAGCTTCAGGATAAGGGCGGCCAGGCCCCACAGGATGAAGAATGCAACGATATAGAGGAACAGCCAGTATACCTTGGCCGAGTTGCTGAGCTGATTGTCATTGGATATCTCTTCAGCACTATATCCCACCTGATCTTCTTCTATCACTTTGCGGATGAAGGTGAGGTTGTATTTTTCCCCCATGGCTTTCCGGGTATCCTCCCAGTATTCGCCGGGGTGGCTCAGGATGGTCATCCAGGGCGTCTGTCCCTCCACAAACACCTTGTTCTCCAGGATGTCGAAGTAATCTCTCGCATATTGGTACGATTCCTCCATGCGCAGCTGGGCCTCCCGGTAATGGGTGCTGTCGGCCATGGCCCTTTCCCGGGAAGCGGCGTACATCTTCAGGAGTTCCGAAGCATAGAAAAGACAGGTATCACGGTCTGTCTGCCCCTGCTCCGTCAGGATGAAGGCCGGAACCGCTTCTTCCGTGGAAGTTGTATCCTGCGTCTGGGTCATGGCCATGATCACTTCCACCTTTTCCTGCAGTTCCTGCTGCAGGAGGCTCTCGTTGTGCTGCAGGTGCACATCCAGCGAATCGTTGTGGTAGGCCAGGCTGTCCGGCACCACCTCCAGATCCACCAGCTCCGGGGGAAGGCGGCGCAGGGACTCGATCAGACGGGCATATCGGCCTATCTCTATATCCAGATTGGCCACGATGCGGTCGTAGGGGGTGCGGTTTTTATTGAAATCGTTGTACTCCCGGTTTACCTTCTCCAGCGCGTAGCTGATGTCAAAGGTGTAGTCCTCCTTTTGGGAATACAACATCAGCGACAGGTCGTTGCATTTTTTTACGATATCCACCATTTTCTGGTGCTGGATCTCGTATTGCTTCCCCATCAATTCCCGAGTCTGGGCAATCTGAAGGTAGTCGTGGTACAACTCCCTGCGCAGGTTGGAAAGCGTCGCATCCAGTCCCATTCCCGTAAAAACGGCCAGGGCAGGAAACGCCACAACGAGCAGCGCAAAAAGGCTTGTTATTAGTTTGTTTTTTTTCATGTTTCCGGTTAAATATTCATAGTTAGTGATTATTTCCGAAAAACACAAGGAACAAGCAGTTTCGGCGTGCATTTTTTGCAAATTCCGAAACTATTTTGCAAATTTTGAAAATGAAACCTATTCTGAAACGCTACGCATCCAGGCCGTAACGGTGGTTCCCATGTTCTGCTTGAACGTAGCACTGAAGGTGCTATAGCTGTGGAAACCGCTCTCGTGGGCCAGTTGCTGGGCCGTGAAAATACGGTGGTTGGCCACCGCCTCGTGATAGAGGCGAATGAAATGGCGGACACGCAGGCCGTTGATGTATGCGTTATAGGTAATGCCCTGTTGGGCAAAGTGCTGGCTCAGATAATAACGGTTGGTGCCTATGGTTTGGGCCAGATGGGCCAGGGTGAGGTCGTTCTGCAGGTACAACTGCCCTTCCTCACAATGCTTTTTGAGAAGAGGGCCGATGGTGGAAGGAATGGCCGGGGCGGAATTCTTCTGCCCTTCTTCGGCCAGCGTGGTTTCACCCAACTGTTGCAAGGTTTCTACGCGCCAAAGCAGCAAGCCCACAATCAAGATGTTGCCTAGCTGTAAAAGATAAAGAGGAACAGGGTTCTCAGAGCTGCTGCTGTAGCCAATGAAATACAGCAGGAACACAGCGAGTATCACGAAGCTTTGCCAAATCTCCTTGTGTTCCAGGTCTGAATAATTGTCCCGCAGCCAGCGTCTGTAACGTCTTACGGCAAAGAGCAAATACACAATGAACGCGGTATACAAAGAGATGATATATATGCTGACGGGAGTGAACAAAGCCTCATTACCCCGGATGATGCATATGGCCGATAGGATAACGGCTGGAAGCAATGCGACGATGATGGGCCAGACTTTCCTGCGCCGGTCCTGCAGCATAGCCAGCATGGTGCCGGCCATAGTGGGGATTAGGAGCAGAACATCCAGTGCACAGACTGTTAAATAGGCTTTGGTGGAAGGATGGAAGGCGTAGAGCAGCCAGAAAACATGGCTCACTGCAGTAGCCATAAAGAAGGCCGAAGCCCATCTGCGAAGCCGTACAGGGGAGGTTACCTCCGGAGCAAAGGCATTACCCCGACGCAGCAGCAGGTATAGGGCTGCCACCACGTCGAGCATGGTTACGCCACCGTAGAGGATGACAAAGAATATATCTTTTAGTATAGCTAGCTCTTCCATTTTGGAATGCTAAGTTAAAAAAACTTAGCATAAAAAACGCAGAAACTCATGTTTTTTTCTACAGACGGGCAGGTTGTCGGCAGTATTTCCGTGGAAAGGATGGCCAATGAGAATCGCTCCGTTGGGTCGATTGGCTATATGATGTACGTACTCCCTCGCTGAGTTTATTCTGCGATCAGCTTGTAGCCGGTGCTGCGGACGTTGACGATGCGGATGCGGGGGTCTTTGGCAAAGCGGTGGCGGAGGCGGGTGATGAGGACCTGGAGGCTGCGGGCGTTGAAGAAGTCGTCGTCGCCCCAGAGGGACAGGAGGATGTTCTGGGTGGGGATGATGC
>CAMVJR010000030.1 GCA_947167855.1 uncultured Bacteroidales bacterium | reverse complement strand
GACTACGAGGTGCTCATCGCCCGCCTGGTGGACCGTCCCATCCGTCCGCTCTGGCCCAGTGACTTCCACCTGGAAGTTTTTGTGAACGTGATGCTCATTTCGGCCGAAAAAGACATCCAGCCGGATGCCCTCGCCGGCCTGGCCGCATCGGCCGCCCTCGCTTCCAGCGACCTGCCCTTCGGCGGTCCTATTTCCGAGGTGCGCGTTTCCCGCATTGACGGCAAATTCGTGATCAACCCCGGTTTCGAGGACAACAAGAGGGCCGATCTGGATCTGATGGTGGCCGCCACCGAGGAGAACATCATGATGGTGGAAGGCGAAATGAACGAGGTTTCCGAGCACGACATGCTGGAGGCCATCAAGTTCGCCCACGAAGAAATCAAGAAGCACTGCCGCGTACAGAAGGAGCTCATGAAGGATCTCGGTACCGACGTGAACAAGCGCGACTATCCTCACGACGAGGAGGACGAGGCCCTCAAGACCGCCGTCCACGAGGCTTGCTATAACAAGTGCTACGAGCTGGCCAAGAGCGCCAAGCCCAAGCACGAGCGCGAAGACGGCTTCAACGCCATCCGCGACGAGTTCAAGGCCCAGTTCTCCGAGGAAGACCTGGAGCTCAAGGGTGCCATGATTGACCGCTACTACCACGACGTGGAGAAAGAGGCCATGCGCAACCTCGTCCTGGACGAGGGCAAGCGCCTGGACGGCCGCGCCACCAACGAGGTGCGTCCCATCTGGTGCGAGGTGGATTATCTGCCCTGCGCTCACGGTAGCGCCATCTTCACCCGCGGTGAAACCCAGTCCCTGGCCACCGTCACCCTGGGCACCAAGATGGATATGAAAGAGATGGACGAGGTGCTCATCCAGGACGACCAGCAGTTTGTCCTGCACTACAACTTCCCTCCCTTCGCCACCGGCGAAGCCAAGCCCCAGCGCAGCACCGGCCGTCGTGAGATCGGCCATGGTAACCTGGCTATGCGCGCCCTCAAGCCCGTCATTCCCACGGCTCCCGAATTCCCCTACGCCGTACGCGTAGTTTCCGATATCCTTGAATCCAACGGTTCTTCCTCCATGGCTTCCGTCTGCGGCGGCTGCCTGGCCCTGATGGATGCCGGTGTCAAGATCAAGAAACCGGTAGCCGGTGTGGCTATGGGCCTGATCACCGACGAGACCCACCCCAACGACCGTTACGCCATCCTCACCGATATCCTCGGAGACGAGGACCACCTCGGTGACATGGACTTCAAGGTAACCGGTACCAAGGACGGTATCACCGCCACCCAGATGGATATCAAGGTGGACGGTCTGTCCTACGAAGTACTGGAGAAAGCCCTGGAGCAGGCCCGTCAGGGTCGCCTCCACATCATGGGCGAGATGCTCAAGACCATCCCCGAGCCGCGTGAGGACTACAAGCCCTTCGTTCCCCGCATGGTTCAGATTGAAGTGGCTGCCGAATTCATCGGCGCCATCATTGGTAAGGGTGGTGAAACCATCCAGGGCATGCAGAAGGAATTCGGCACCACCATCACCATCGACGAGGTGGACAACGGAGACGGCACCACCAAGGGTGTTGTGGATATCTTCGGCACCGACAAGGCTGCCATGGATGCCACGCTGGAGCGGATCAAGGGTATCTGCGCCGTGCCCGAGGCCGGCCAGGTATACCACGGCAAGGTGGTGAGCATCCTGGAATTCGGCGCCTTCATCGAGATCCTGCCCGGTAAGGAAGGCCTCCTCCACGTGAGCGAGATTGCCTGGGGCAAGACCGACAAGGTGGAAGACGTGCTCAAGGTGGGTGACGAGGTAGATGTAAAGCTCCTCGAGATTGATCCCAAGACCGGTAAGATGCGCCTCTCCATGCGCGCCCTCACCGAGAAGCCCGAAGGTTATGTGGAGCCCAAGCGCGAAGGCCGTGGCCCGCGCCGCGAGGGTGGTGACCGCGGACCCCGCCGCGAAGGCGACCGCGACCGCAAGCCCCGTCGTGAGGGAGACCGCGGACCCCGCCGCGAGGACCGTCCCCGCAAGCCCCGCTTCGAAAACGAAGAGCCCAAAAACAACGAGCCCGACGTATTCTAGGATGATTCCTAAATAATTTAAGAAAAAGACATCTTCGGATGTCTTTTTTTATTATATTTGAGGTATGAAACGACTGACCACCCTCATCCTCGCAGCCTTCTGCTGCCTTTCCGTTTTTGCCCAAGAGTACGGAGTTGTCAATATTTCCGTTTGCAATCTGAGACGTACCGCCGATTTTGACGCCGAAATGGTGTCCCAGGCCCTTCTGGGCACGCCGGTACACGTGCTGCAGATCAGCGACAACGGCAATCCCTGGCCCCAGGTGCAAACCCCGGACAACTACACCGGCTGGGTACACTACGCCGGCATCACGCGCATGAGCTTTGAAGAGTACCATGCCTGGAACGCCGCCCCCAAGGTGGTGGTCACCGGCCTTACCGGCATTGTGTACAAGGAAGCATCGGCCAAAAGCGCCGTGGTCTCTGACGTAGTGGCCGGAGACCGCCTCAAATTCCTGGGCAAGAAGGGCAAGTGGCTGCAGGTAGGATTCCCGGACGGCCGAAAGGGCTACGTCTGCAAGAGCATCGCCCAGACCGAGGCCGAATGGAGAAAGGGCCTGGACCAGAGCCCCGAGGCCATCCTCAAGACCGCCCAGGGCATGCTGGGCTTCCCCTACCTATGGGCCGGCATGTCGCCCAAGGGCATGGACTGTAGCGGCTTTGTCCGCACCGCCCTCTTCATGCACGACATCATCATCCCCCGGGACTGCAGCCAGATTTACCTGACGGGCGTCCGTATCACGGACCGCAGCCAGCTGGTGCCCGGAGACCTGGTCTTCTTCGGCCGCTATCGCGAAGACGGCAGCCCACGCCCCTCGCACGTGGGATTCTACCTGGGAAACGGACGGTTCATCCATTCCATGGGCCTGGTGCAGATTGGCAGCTTCAACCCCGATGACCCTTACTACGATGCCTACAATACGGGCCGATATCTGTTTGGAAACAGCATCCTGCCTTACATCAACATCCACGAAGGACTTAACACTACATTAACCAATCCATATTATGCAGAATAGACGCGATTTCCTGAAAACCTCCGCTCTGGCGGCAGCAGGCATTGCACTGGCAGGCTGCACCAGCGGCCCGCAGAAGTTTAACATTGTCAAAGGAGACGGCAAGCTTCACATGAAGTTCTTCCCGTACGAACTCAAGCTTGCCCACGTGTTCACCGTGGCCAGCTACAGCCGCACCACCACCCCGGACGTGCAGGTAGAGCTGGAATGGGAAGGCGTTACCGGCTACGGAGAGGCCTCCATGCCCCCGTACCTGGGCCAGAGTGTGGAGTCGGTCACCAGTTTCCTCAACAAGGTGGACCTCTCCCAGTTCAACGATCCTTTCAAGATGGAAGAGATCCTCACCTACGTGGACAGCCTCTCGGAGGGAGACGGAGCCGCCAAGTGCGCCATTGACATAGCCCTGCACGACCTCGTGGGCAAACTCATGGGCCAGCCGTGGTACCGCATCTGGGGTCTGGATCCCGACAAGGCTCCTTCCACCACCTTCACCATCGGCATTGATACCCCCGAGGTGGTCAAGGAGAAGACCCTGGAAGCCGCAGGAAAATTCAATATCCTTAAAGTAAAGGTAGGTCTGGATACGGATGTGGAGATGATCGAGACCATCCGCACCGTCACGGACGTTCCCCTGGCCGTAGACGCCAACCAGGGTTGGAAAGACCGCGACAAAGCCCTGGACGAGATTTTCTGGCTCAAGGAACACGGCATCGTGATGGTAGAGCAGCCCATGCCCAAGGAGCGCCTGGACGATATCGCCTGGCTCACCGAGCACAGTCCCCTCCCCATCTTCGCCGACGAAAGCATCCAGCGCATGAAGGACATCCCGTCCCTGATGGGCGCCTACAGCGGCATCAACATCAAGCTCATGAAGTGCACCGGTATGCGTGAGGGCTGGAGAATGGCCACCATGGCCCGCGCCCTGGGCATGAAGGTGATGGTGGGTTGCATGACGGAAACCTCCTGCGCCGTGAGCGCCGCCGCCCAGTTCTCCCCTTACGTGGACTTCGCAGACCTGGATGGTAACCTCCTCATTGCCAACGACCGCTTTGACGGCGTAAAGGTAGTGAACGGCAAGCTCAGCCTGCCCGACCGTCCCGGTATCGGCGTCATTCCGCTGTAGTCTTTCGTGAACCCCACAAGACTTAAACTATTCCTTAGCACCCTTCTGGTCCTGTTTGCCCTGGGAAACGCCCAGGCAGAGGATCAGAGGGTGCGCAGGAGAACGACTACGCCTTTATACTTACCAGATATAGGTGCGCTCGTCCTCTGCAAGGTAGAGGACATTGTTACGGTTAACTCCGTAGAGTTCGTACCAGAGGTCTGTATTCATCACTACACCGTTCACCCTAAGTCGGGCAACGGAGTGGACATCGCTCTTCATTAAATCCGAGAGCTTTTCGTCGCTATATTTTACACGCCAGAAATCGGCATAGGATTCATAGAACTTCCGTAGCTGCGCATTGTAATTATCCCCGGTATAACCCTCCTGCACAAGTTTCTTTTTGTACACATCCAGTACTGTAAGAAAACCTCCAAGGTCTGCAATATTCTCTCCAAGGGTACGGGTGCCGTCGCTGAAGACGGTGGGCTGACGCTCTGGGTCGTATTCCATGTGACCGTAGCAGTTTATAAGGTTATTCTGCTTCCGTTCAAAGGCCAACTTGTCGGCAACCGTCCACCAGTTCTTCTTGCTCCCAATCTCGTCGTAAAGTGCTCCGTTCTGGTCGAATCCGTGGGTGATTTCATGACCGATTAGAACAAACTCGGCATAGGTATGGGCTTCCGTAATGCCCTCTCTGGCGACCGGGCTCATCATCATGGCAGGATAGATCATTATGCTGTTGGAGGCAGGATCATACATGGCATTTACCAGCGTAAGGTCTGTGGGCACCATACCTTCGTCGTTGTCAAGGACATAGAGCATAATATGCTGCGTGAAAGAGTCCCTGCTCCCCTTCAGGCAGCCCTGCAGTTTGTTTTTTGCCGCAGACAGCCTGTGGTAGATTTCAACAAAAGTATCGCAGTCTTCAATCTTTGGGATACCGTCCATGCACCACTCGTCGGGGTAGCCAACAAACAGCTGCATTGCATCAATCTTCTTGATGGCATTGCTCTTTGTAGTTTCACTCATCCAATCCAGGGCCATGAGGCGCTCCCTGAACGCCTCCACTACTTCCTTGGTCATTACAAGGTACTTTTCCTTTATGGAAGCCGGGAAATACTTCTGCACAAGGTGGTAGGATATGGGATATGAAAACTTCATGCGTGCATTTAACTTGGCGGATTTTTCGGTAAGCGGGGTAGGTTTCCAGCTATTGCTTTCCTCCAACGCCTCACTGCTCACATATGGATACAGATGACGTTTCACACCCATAACCATGGATTGATACAAATCTTCCAGGCTCCATGTGCTGAATGACTCAAAGGTAGAGACGACAGAAGGTGCTATATATATGTTTTCCATATCGAGACCCATTCCCTTAACAATTTGGGAAATAACTCCGTCTTCTCCGGATTTAGTCTGAGTGACGGGGACCAAATCTTCCAGTGCCTCCGTGGCCGATGGCTTTATAGGCTTATCGGTAGCGGGAAATACGGAACAAACGTTTTTTCCATCCTGCCATACCAGTAACATTTCCACTATTGTTGGCACTCCTTCCATGAGCAGTTTTCCAGCATAGCGGAACGCCTCTTCATGGTTTTGAGGCACCGGTATAGCATCCACCAGTTTCTGCACATAGGCCATGGAGGCTTCCGGGGTGTCCCACATGTGATCCATGCCCTCGAAGAAACGACGAACATCCGGCACGTCTTTTTTCATTTCCTCCACCCTTTGGACCATGGCCCTTTGGGCATCGTAAACTCCTCCCACGGTTCCCGTTGCCGGCGTGGGAGTATTCTTGTACCATGTACCGTTGCAGTAAGAGAAGAAATCGTCACCGGGCGATACGGACAGGTCCTTGTTATCGTCCATCGGGAACGGAAGCGGATCTGTTTTCCCTCCCATGTCATCTTTACGGCAAGATATCACCGTGAACGTAAGGCACATGGCCATTAATACAAAAACCTTATTCATTGTCTCATAGTTAATTTCCTCAGCAAATATAGAAATAAAATCTCATCTATGCACCGTAGCAAGGCCCTGTGAAGGAGGGACGAGTCGGCGGAGGACGATAAACATTCCGATTTTTTGTTATATTTGCAGAGATAAACCTAAAAACCTCACACTATGCTTGGAACCATTCTTTACATTGCAGGTCTTGTCCTGGCCGTCCTGGCCGTCATCGACATTCTCAAGAAACCCATCTCCCTGGTTGGAAAACTTATCTGCAGCATCCTGGTGCTGGTCACCAGCTGGGTGGGCATAGCCGTCTACTACCTCTACGCCAAGGACCATCTTACCGAGTGGTTTAAGTAGTGGTGAGAATCCCGAACGAAACGCAAAAAGCGTCTGCTCTGCAGACGCCTTATTGCGGTGAGTGAGGGATTCGAACCCCCGGTACGCTCACACGTACACCTGTTTTCGAGGCAGGCTCCTTCAACCACTCGGACAACTCACCAGGTTGGGGGATGCAAAGTTACGAAAATTTTTCAACTTTCAACTTAATTATAAAACGAATTGACCTATGAAAAAAATCCTCCTCTCTGCGGCAATCCTCTTTGCCTGCATGACCCTTTCGGCCCAGAACAAGGGCGACAAGTTTATGGCCGTCTCCTTCTCCGGGGCCGTGAACAGCTCAAAGGAAATAACGGCCGATGGCGCCAGTAACAGCTCAGGGATTCAAGCCTATGGTGGCATTTTGGGCGAATTCGGCTACTTTGCCGCCAACAATCTGCGCCTGGCCTTTTGCTTCGGCCCCATGCTCAGTTCTTATCCCAGCTCCCTGAGTGAAACGCCTGGGCTTAGGAATAATTCCGTTTCTTTCCAGCTCAATCCCAACATTGCCTACTATGTCAAGATAACCGACCGGCTGTACTATACGCCGGAAATCGGATTCCTCTACCAGATTGGAGCCGCCAAGGATTATCTGAACGCCAGCACGCCCAAGAAGTCTACCTTCCAGGTATTTGAGGGCTATTCCAACGTGATCTCCTTTGAGTTCAAAGTGAGCCCCAAAATTGCCCTGGGCGTCTATGCCGGATCCATCTACTACGCAGTTACCAAGGAGCGCGAGCAGGGAGCTTCCGCTTACTCCTTCACCAAGGAGTTCAGCTTAGATCTGTACTCTGCAGCCATTGATATCCGCTTTTACTTTTAAAAAACCGGCCCAGGAGTACAAAAAATATTTGTTTTTTCCTGTTTTATTCTTACCTTAGCGCAAGAAACATAACACATTACAATAATCATTTAAAAACTAACAAAACAATGGAAGCTATTATTGCTAAGATCAAAGAGCAGATTGCTGCTATCGAAAAGGACATCGACAAGATCGACAACAAGGCCGCCAAGGCTCGCGTACGCAAAGCCACCCTCGCCCTCGAGAAGATCGGCAAGGAGTATCGCAAGGCCAGCATCTAAAGCGAAACTTTTCAACAAGACAATTTTTATTGGTTTTTCTGCTGCCCCTCCCCGGGCAGCAGATTTTTTTAAATTTTTCATTATAGATTGGGAGATTTTATGTAATTTTGTGCCCCGTTATGAACACAAAATACATCTTCATTTCGGGAGGAGTGGCTTCCTCACTGGGCAAAGGCATCATCGCCTCTTCACTAGCCAAACTGCTGCAGGCCAGAGGCTTGCGCGTCACCATCCAAAAATTTGACCCCTATATCAATATCGATCCCGGTACGCTGAACCCGTACGAGCACGGAGAATGCTACGTCACGGAAGACGGCGCCGAGACAGACCTGGACCTGGGACACTACGAACGCTTCCTGGGCGTGTACACGTCCAAGGCCAATAACGTCACCACAGGCAAGATTTATAACACCGTGATTACCAAGGAGCGCGAGGGCGCCTACCTGGGCAAGACCGTGCAGATCGTCCCCCACATCACGGACGAAATCAAGCGCCGCATGCTCAAGCTGGGCCAGACCGGCGACTACGACGTCATCCTCACCGAGATTGGCGGTACCGTGGGCGACATGGAATCCCAGCCCTTCATTGAAGCCGTTCGCCAGCTTCAGTGGGAACTCCCGGACGAAGACTGCATGACCATCCACCTCACGCTCATCCCCTACCTCAGCGCCGCCAAGGAGCTCAAGACCAAGCCCACGCAGCACTCCGTGCAGATGTTGCAGCAGAGCGGTGTCAAGCCGGACGTGATTGTCTGCCGCACCGAGCATCCCCTCACTCCGGAGCTCCGCCGCAAGATTGCCCTCTTCTGCAACGTGAAACCCGGTCATGTGATCCAGAGCATCGACGCCTGGAGCATCTATCAGGTTCCGCTGAACATGCATGAGGAACACCTGGACGAGCTGGCCGTGCGCAAACTCCAGATTGAGAATTTTAACCAGCCCGAGCTGGGCCGATGGAAGGAGTTCCTCTCCCGCCTCAAGAACCCCAAGCACGAGGTCAACATCACCCTGGTGGGTAAATACGTAGAGCTGCAGGACGCCTACAAGTCCATTCAGGAAGCCTTTGTGCACGCCGGTGCCGCCAATCACTGCAAGGTGAACGTACACACCCTCCAGAGCGAGCACGTAACCCCCGAGAACGTAGCCGAGCTGCTCAAGGGCGCCCAGGGCATCCTGGTAGCCCCCGGCTTTGGCGAGCGCGGCCTGGAAGGCAAGATCTGCGCCGTACAGTATGCCCGCGAGCACAACATCCCGTTCCTGGGCATCTGCTTGGGCATGCAGATGTGCGTGGTGGAATTTGCCCGCCACGTCCTGGGATGGGCCGATGCCATATCGGCCGAGGTCAATCCCAACAGTGCACATCCCGTCATCTGCATGATGGAAGAGCAAAAGAAGACCACCATGAAGGGCGGTACCATGCGTCTGGGCGCCTACGCCTGCCACCTGGAGCCCGGTTCCCTGGCCGCCAAGCTCTATGGCAAGACGGAGATCCGCGAGCGTCACCGCCACCGCTACGAGTTCAACTCCGAGTACCTGGCCCAGTTTGAAGCCGCCGGCCTCAAGGCCACCGGCCACAACCCGGACACCGGCCTGGTGGAAGTAGTGGAGCTCCCCTCCCACCCCTTCTTCATCGGCTCCCAGTTCCATCCCGAGTACAAAAGCACGCCGGAGAACCCGCACCCGCTGTTCAACGGCCTGGTGCAGGCTGCCCTGAAAGTGAAAGCGTAAGGCTTTTAGGGAAATTGAATTATTTTCCCTAAATTTGCTCGGCTATGAGATGGATCATCAAACACAAAGGCGGCGTTGCTTTTGCCGTAATTCTTACTGTGTGCGTGCTGCTAAGCATGTGGCTGGCTCATTACATCCCGGACGACTACTTTGACAACGTACTCACCCCCATCCTGATTGTAGCCGCCGTCTCGGCCGAGTTTACCGGAGCCTGGATCGTCTTCAGACATTCAGAGGGACTTCGCATCCGCAAAATGTGGGGCATCGCGCTCCTGACCTGGGGCGTGCTGGACGGAGCGTATATCGTAAGCTGGATGACCTCCCCCACGCCCGTCATGAATATGGGTGCCTACGAGCTTACCACCATGGAGATGCTCCTGGGTAACCTGTTGAGCTGGGTCATGCTGCTCTATCCCGCAGAGGTGCTTCGGCCCGGATGGATGAACTGGAAACGGGCCCTGTGGCAGCTCCTGCCCATGTATATACTGGTAGCCCTGGACTATGCACTGCCCATCAGACTGGCCCCTGTCATAGCCCTCTATCCTTTTGCCCTGCTGGCCTTCTTATTCAATCACATGCACGCATACCAGGTCTGGTGTGAGGAAAACTACTCCACCCTGGACGACATTGACTTAAAGTGGATCATGCGCTATCTGATAATGATGGTGCTGGTGGGCATCGTGTACGTGTACATGTGCGCAACGCACAGCCACACCCGCGGCTTCACCCAACAGTGGCTGGTCCTGTTCATGATCACATACGCTACGGAACAGATCATCTTCAGACCTGACCCTTGGGCCATGGTAAAACAGGCCGAAAAAGCCCCTGCCGTGGCAGAGACGACGGAGCCCCAGCCGGAGGACGCCAACCGCGAGAAGCTGGAGGAATGGATGAAACAGGAGAAGCCCTACCTCAACCCGGGCTTCAAACTCCTGGACCTCCAGGCCGTGCTGCCCATGAACCGGACCTATCTGTCCCAGTTCATTCACGCCGTATACGGCTGCACGTTCTACCAGTTTGTCAACCGCTACCGCATCGAGGAAGCCCAGCGCCTGAAGAAGGAAAATCCCGAGATGAAGATAGCCGAGATATCGGCCCATTGCGGCTATTCCTCCCCTACCGTCTTCTCCCGCACTTTCACGGAAATTGTGGGCGTTTCTCCCCGCGAATGGGCCCAAAACCAGCAGTAAAACAGGGTTTCATATCTCCGCTACCGCATTGTTTTTTGAAACAACGGGAAGCAAGAATCCACTTTGCGTAAAAAATTGGGGCTAAAATCTTGACTTTGGGTAAATAATTTTCCCAAGCTATTGCTTGGAAACAAAGTTAACCGTACCTTGCCAACAGCTAATGCAATATGGTTAATAATAGGTAAAATACAAGAGCTTCCTGTCTTCCGGCGAAGCTCTTGTATTTTAGAAACAAACTTTACACCCAGAACATGAAAAAAGTCTTAGTATTCCTCACTTCCGTAGTCCTGCTGGCCATTGCCTGCACAAAAGACCCTCATACCAACCAGAAAGTAGCCGTGCTGCTTCCGGACGCATCCATCGTAGGCCGATGGGCCACGGACAGGCAGAACCTGGAGACCGTCATGAACCAGTACGGTTTCAACGCCGCCTTCTTTATTGCCCCCGAGAACGAAGAGGGTGCCTTAGAGCAGGTGGAACAGCTCAAGAATGCCATCCGGGGCGGTTACAAATATATTGTCATCACCGCCATTGACTATACAAAGATCAACGAGTCTAAGCTGCTGGAGCAGTATCCCAATGTGAAGGTGGTCTGCCACGACCGCTTTATCCTGGACAACCCCCACATTGCCTTTATTTCGTCCACCGACACCAAGGAGATCGGACGCACGCAGGCCCTGTTCCTTCTCAACCACTTCCACTCCACCGGAGCCGCTTCCATGACCCTCGAATTCCTGGAAGGCCCCGAGACCGACATCAACGCCAAAGATTACTTTGAAGGCGCCATGGAACTCCTCAAAAAATACATTGACGGCGGACAGATTGTGGTGAAGAGCGGAAAGGCGACTTACAGCCAGGTAAAGGCCGACAGCTGGGAGATTGAAGACGGCAAGAAGGCCATGAAAGACCGCCTGAGCCACTATGCCGCGGGTGAGCGTCCGGACATGGTCCTGGCCGCCAACGACAACCTGGCCCAGGGAGCCATCGAGGCCCTGACGGAAGCGGGCTTTACCGATATGCCCATCCTCACCGGCCAGGACAATACCGCCATGGCACAGGCCAATATCCGGAACCACAAGCAGGCCATGACCATTGACAAGAACCTGAAGGACATGGCTTACAACACGGGACTCATTGTCAACAGCCTCATCTCCAATTCGCCGGTCCAGACCAGCCAGAGCATCTCCTCCATCCCGGTCCTCTACTCCAAGATTACCATGATGACCATAGACAGTTACTAACAGTCAATATATTACGCTCAGAGGGGTGCACCTGGGGGTGCACCCCTCGCTTTTTACCGGTTTTTACAAAGTATTGCGGCGTTTTGACAGAAGTATAGAAAGGAGTATGTATCTTTGTGTCAGAAAGAAAACAGAATCACAAGAGATATGAGTAAGAAAAACATCATCATCCTGGTCTGCGTGGTCGCCGTGTGCGCCATCGGACTTCTGGCTTCCTGCCTTTTCAGCTGGCCCGTCAACGAAGACAGCACCAGCGGCAATATCGGAAAGTCTTCCCGCTTTTCCCGCAAAACCGCTCCCGAGCGCATCGACAACATGGAGGAACTCCTCCGGGCCGATGAAGACTACAGGAACAGCATCCTCCTCGCCTATTCGGTGATGCAGGCCCGCGCCATCCAGTTTGGCAACCTGGTGGACATGTCCAACCAGGCGGCCGGAGACATCCCGGAATTTGAGAGCGTTCTCCAGGAGATGAACGAAGCGGCTCCCCTCTTTACCAATGTAGCCAACGCCCTGGTGGAAGCCGGCAACAACCTCAATACGGTCATGGCCGGCATGCCCTGCCCGGATGTAACCCAGAGCACCATCAACGCTTCCCTGTCTTACACCACCCTCCAGAAACAGAACTACCTGGCCAACCGCTTCATCGACACCACCGACAAGTATGTCAAGAAGGCCGAAGCCAGCGAAGAGCTGATGCTGGTCCGCGACCTGTGGCTCGAATACCAGCAGATGAGCGCCTCCCTGGAAGGTGACAAAAAAGCCGCCAAGGCGCTGGATAAGAAGGCTGCGCTCCTGACTACCGATCAGGCATTAAAGGCCATCAAGGCCTTTGGTATTGTGAATCAGGCAGGTGTCATCACCAGCGAAGATATGCTAGGCGGACTCGTGCCCATGACGATTTTCGATCCGCTCCGTAACGTTGAAATCAGCCCTGATATCTTGAACAGTCAAACCACTGACCTACTTGGATTGACGGCTTCCGGTGCCCCCGAATATTACTACGGCGGTAGGATCACGTATTTCAACGAAGGCGTTGACCAGCTCATTCAGAACTCTATGAACAAACCGGATCTTATCATTAGTGCCGGTCCTAAAATTATCAATAATTCAGACCCGGCTGAAGTTTGCACTCAGTTGAACCATGTCATATGCCAAACCGCCGAAGGCAACATTGAACGTCTGAATATCAAACAAAAATAAAAAAGAAGTCCTCGAAAAGTATTCGAGGACTTCTTTTTAGGCTTCACGGGAGAGGAAGCAGGCGATGGTGTTTTTCATGAGCATCGCAATGGTCATGGGGCCCACGCCGCCGGGAACAGGCGTGATCCAGCCGGCCACCGGTAAGGCCGATTCGTAATCCACGTCTCCACAGAGCTTGCCTTCGGCATTGCGGTTCATGCCCACGTCAATGACCACGGCACCGGGCTTGACCATGTCTCCGGTCACCAGGCCAGCCTTACCCACTGCTACCACCAGGACGTCGGCCGTACGGCAAACGGCTCCCAGGTCGGCGGTGCGGGAATGGGCGATGGTCACGGTGGCGTGGCGGTCCAGCAGGAGCTTGGCCACGGGCTTACCCACGATGTTACTTCGGCCCACTACTACGGCGTTCTTGCCCTTGAGCTCTACGCCCACGCTGTCAATGAGGCGCATGATGCCGGCGGGGGTACAAGGGACAATGCAGTCCTTGCCCAGCCACAGGCCGGCCACGTTGCCCGGGTGGAAACCGTCCACGTCCTTTTCACGGGCAATGGTGTCAATCACCTTCTCTTCGTCGATATGCTTGGGAAGCGGGAGCTGAACCAGGATGCCGTCCACCTTAGGGTCGTTGTTCAGTTCCACAATCTTGCCCAGCAGAGCCTCTTCGGAGATATCGGCCGGCAATTCAATGAGCTGCGACTCCATTCCAGTATAAGCCGCGGCCTTCACTTTATTGCGTACATACACCTGGCTGGCGGGGTTCTCACCCACAATAATCACTACCAGGCAGGGCTTGCGGCCATACTTGGCCTCCAGCTCAGGCACCTGGGCCTTTACCTCGTCCTTGACTACCAGACTTAAAGCTTTTCCATCAATGATGTTTCCCATACTTTATTCAAATGCAATGTGTGCTATATCTTTTCTGTAGAAGAGGTTGTCGCATTGGATCTGCTCCACCTCGGCGTAGACTTTGCGGCGGGCTTCGGCCAGATCCGTGCCGGCGGCAATGACCATGAGCACGCGGCCACCGTTGGTAACCAGCTGACCGTTTTTGAGGGCCGTACCCATGTGGTACACCTGAGTGCCCACGCGGTGCATCCCGTTAATGGCAACTCCTTTCTCGTAATGACCCGGATAGCCCTTGGAGGCCAGTACCACGCCCAGCGTGACGCCATCGGCCCAGACGGGCTGCTTCACTTCACGGCCGGTTGCCACACCCTCGAAGATATCGTAGATATCGCTTTGCAGCAGCGGCAGCACCACCTCGGTCTCGGGGTCTCCAAAGCGGGCGTTGAACTCAATGACCTTGATGCCCTGGGGGGTCTTCATGAGACCGCCGTACAGCACGCCGGAAAGCGGCAGCCCTTCGGCCACCATAGCCTGGGCAGTCTTGCACAGGATCTCCTTGAAGGCAAACTCCCGGTCCTCTTCCGTGATGAACGGCAGGCCGGTATAGGCGCCCATTCCGCCGGTGTTGGGACCCTTGTCGCCGTCAAAGGCGCGCTTGTGATCCTGCGAAAGCGGCATGGGATACACGCGGGAGCCGTCTACAAAGCACAGGAAAGAGAACTCGGGACCGGTGAGGAAATCCTCCACCACTACCCGGCCCTGCCCAAAGGAATGGTCCAGGAGCATATCGGCCAGGGCGGCCTTGGCCTCTTCCAGGTCCTGCGCAATCACAACGCCCTTACCGGCGGCCAGGCCGTCGTATTTGAGCACCGCCGGGAAAGAACGGGCCGATACATAAGCCACAGCCTCCTCATAATCCGAGAAGCCCCGGTAGGCAGCCGTAGGAATGTTGTACTTGGCCATGAGCTTCTTGGCAAACTCCTTAGAGCTCTCAATGGCCGTTGCAGCTTTGGTATGGCCAAAGATGGGAAGTCCGGCGGCGCGGAAGGCGTCCACGATGCCGGCGGCCAGGGCCGCTTCGGGGCCCACCACCGTCAGGTCTACCTTGTGCTCGATGGCAAAGGCCTTGAGGCCCTCCACATCGGTGTCCTTGAGGGGCACGTTGACGGCCTGCTGCCCAATTCCGGCATTGCCGGGGGCGCAGTAAATCTTTTCTACCTGGGGGGAACGGCTGAGCGCGTCAACTATGGCATGTTCGCGCCCGCCGCCTCCTATTACTAGCACTGTCTTCATTTATTAATGTTTAAAGTGGCGAACTCCGGTGAAGAGCATGCAGATGCCCAGTTCGTCGGCCTTCTTAATGGCGTCCTCGTCGCGGATGCTGCCGCCGGGCTGCACAATCACGGTTACACCGTAGTTGGCGGCCAGGGCCACGGTATCGTCGAAGGGCAGGAAACCGTCGGAAGCGAGCACCAGGCCTTCGGTGAAGCCGGCTTTCTTGGCCTCGTTCAGGGCAATCTCGGCCGAACCTACACGGTTGGTCTGACCGGCGCCAATACCAATGGTGTGGTTGTCACGCACCACGGCGATGGCGTTGGACTTGACGTGCTTCACAATCTTCCAGCCAAAGTTGGCATCGGCCAGCTGGGCGGCGGTGGGCTTCACCTTGGTGACGCACATCTCGGGGGTAACGGTCTCTACCTGGGTATCCAGCTGCTGGGCCAGCATACCGCCGTTCACGCTGATGAACTGGGGCACGGAGGCACCGTCGCGGGTCATGTCCACCTTCATCACGCGAAGGTTCTTCTTGGTGGAGAGGATCTCCAGGGCTTCGGGGGTGTAGTCCGGAGCAATGACAATCTCCAGGAAGATGGGCTTCATGCCGGCAGCTACCTCGGCGGTGAGGGTGCGGTTTACACCCACAATACCACCGTAGATGCTCACCTTGTCGGCCTCATAGGCGGCCTGCCAGGCTTCTTCGATGGTCTTGCCCACGGCAGCGCCGCAAGGGTTCATATGCTTGAGGGCCACGCAGAAGGGCTCTTCAAAGTCACGCAGTACATTGAGGGCGGCGTTGGCGTCCTGGATGTTGTTGTAAGAGAGTTCCTTGCCCTGAATCTGGGTGGCGAAGGCCAAGGAGAACGGGACGGGTTCCAGAGAAGCGTAGAACTTGGCGCTCTGGTGAGGGTTCTCGCCGTAGCGGAGGCCCTGCTTAAGGTCGTACTCCAGGAAGAGCTTCTCGTTGAGACCGGCCTGGGCACGCATGTAAGTAGCGATGCAGGCATCGTATTCGGCCGTATGGGTATAGGCCTTGGCCGATAGCTGCAGACGGGTCTGGTCAGAGGTCTTACCGTTGGCCTTGAGCTCGTCCAGCACCTTGCCATAGTCGGCAGGATCGCAGACGATGGTCACGTCCTTCCAGTTCTTGGCAGCGCTGCGGACCATGGAAGGGCCTCCGATGTCGATGTTCTCGATGGCATCCTCCAGGGTGACGCCTTCCTTGGCGATGGTCTGGCGGAAAGGATAGAGGTTCACGCAAACCAGCTCAATGGTCTGGATGCCGTTCTCCTTGAGGGTTTCCATGTGGGCGGGAACGTCGCGGCGGGCCAGGATACCGCCGTGCACCTTGGGATGCAGGGTCTTGACTCGGCCGTCGCAGATCTCCGGGAATCCGGTTACTTCGCTAATGCCGATGGTCTTCACGCCCTCGGACTCCAGCAGTTTCTGGGTACCGCCCGTGGCGATAATCTCCCAGCCCAGGTCTACAAGGCCCTTAACGAAGGGCACCAGACCATTTTTGTCACTTACACTAACTAACGCTCTCATAATAGTTGTTTTATGGTTTCTACATATAATTCATGTTCGATTTTCTGGCCGATGGCATGGACCTCGGCGGGGTCGGAGCCTTCGTAAGGGAAGGCCCGCTGGGCGATGATCTGGCCACCGTCCAGGTCTGCATTGACCCAGTGGATGGTGATGCCATACACCTTCACGCCATAGGCTACCGCCTGTTCCACGGCATGGGCGCCCCGGAAGGCCGGGAGCAACGAAGGATGGATGTTGATGATCTTGCCTTCGTAGGCCTGCAGGAGGGTCTCCCCTACGATGCGCATATAGCCCGCCAGGCAAACCAGGTCCACCTTCTTGGCATCCAGCCGCTTCACAATCTCCGCTTCATAATCGGCCTTGGAAGCGTAATCCTTGGAACTGAAGACAAAGGTCTCTACCCCCAGTTCGCGGGCACGGTCCAGCACCGGGGCACCGGGCTTGTCGCACACCAGCAGCGCTACCCGGGCATTGATCACGCCCGAAGCGCAGGCCTTGGCGATGGCCACGAAGTTGGTGCCGGTTCCGCTGGCAAAGA
>CAMVJR010000029.1 GCA_947167855.1 uncultured Bacteroidales bacterium | reverse complement strand
AAGAAGAAGGAACTGGCCAAGGATCTGGGCATTTCCGTGAAGGAAGTGGAGAAGCGTGGCGAGAACCTCCACGAGGTGAACCCGATGATGGGTCACCGTGGTGTCCGTCTGCACGTGAGCTTCCCGCTGATTGCAGAAACCCAGTACCGCGCCATCTTCACCGCCACCGCCGAACTCCAGAAGGAGGGCCTGCACCCGCACCCGGAGATCATGATCCCTGTGACCATCAGCGCCCGCGAGCTCAGCTTCCAGAAGGTCATTTGCGACCGCATCAAAGCAGAGGTTGAGGCCCACCACGCCCAGCTCATCGACTACCAGTTCGGTACCATGATCGAGATCCCTCGTGCTGCCCTTACCGCAGACCGTATGGCCCGTGCTGCCGAATTCTTCAGCTTCGGTACCAACGACCTCACCCAGATGACCTTCGGCTTCAGCCGTGACGATATCGGCACCTTCATGGGTGACTACCTGGGTAACAAGATCCTCGATTCCGATCCGTTCCAGACCATCGATGTCAAGGCCGTTGGCCAGCTGGTACAGATGGGTGTGGAGCGTGGCCGCAGCCGCCGCAAGGACCTCCAGTGCGGTATTTGCGGTGAGCACGGTGGTGATCCCAAGTCCATCGAGTTCTTCAACACCATCGGTATCGACTATGTGTCCTGCAGCCCGTTCCGCGTGCCCATCGCCCGCCTCGCCGCCGCACAGGCCCAGATCAGCCAGAGCAAGTAAGCGCTGGTAATACCACTAAAAAAGCTCCGAGTCATCGGAGCTTTTTTTGTTACAGTAACTTGGCGGCGATTTCCGAGAGTTCGGAACGTTCTCCCTTTAGCAGGGAGATGTGCTGGAACAGCGGTTGGCCGTGCATCTTTTCTCCCAGGTGGGTGAGACCGTTACTCCACTGGTCCAGGAAGGGCTGGTCTATCTGGTAGATATCACCGGTAAACACCATCTTGGTGCCCTCACCGGCGCGGGTGATAATGGTCTTGACCTCGTGCGGGGTCAGGTTCTGGGCCTCATCTACAATGAAATATACTTTGCCCAGGGAACGGCCGCGGATGTAGGCCAGAGGAGAGATAATCAGCTTCTCTTCCCGGATCATGGCATCCAACTTCTGGGACTGCTTGCTGCCGGGTTTGTAGCAGTGGCGGATCACCTCCAGGTTGTCCATGAGCGGCTGGATATAAGGAGACATCTTGGTCTTCTGGTCTCCGGGCAGGTAGCCGATATCCTGGCCTCCCAGCACCACGGTAGGGCGGGAAAGGATAATCTGGTCATAGTCGGACGCCTGTTCCAGGGCGGCGGCCAGGGCTATGAGCGTCTTACCCGTACCGGCGCCGCCGGTAATGGAAACCAGCGGAATGTTGGGATTGAGGCAGGCGTCCATGGCAAACTTCTGCTCGTCGTTGCGGGGACGGATGCCGGCGGCCTGCTGGGCCCGGACCAGGGCAATGACCCCGCGGGAGGCATCGTAGCGGGCGCAGACGGTATCTCCGCCAAACACAAACTTGTACAGCTGGTTGGGCTTGGGCTCCTGCTCCTGCACCTCCTGCCAGGGGAGGCAATTGTCCTGACCGTAGGCCAGGCGCTGGGTGGCCTCGGAAGAAACCTCTATGGTAATGACTTCCTTTTCCAGGTTCAGCATTACCTCGTCGTCCACGCGGTCCCTCAGGTAGTCCTGGGCTTCCATGCCCACGGCCTTGGCCTTCAGGCGCAGGTTGATGTCCTTGGTAACCAGGGCCACAAAGCGGTCCGGGTTGTGATCCCTCACCCACATGGCGGTGGACAGGATGCGGTGGTCCTGGGTGTCGTCCCGGAACAGGTCCTGGTACTTGGGGGCGAAGGGGTGATTGGGCTCCAACTTGATGCAGCCCAGCTTTCGGCCCAGGTTGTAGCCCCGGTGGCCGTTGGGCTTGCGGTCCATCAGCTTGTTCATTTCCCGCATGAAGGAACGGGCGTTGAACGCCAGGGCGTCGTTGCCTTTCTTGAACTTGTCCAGTTCCTCCACCACGGCGATGGGGATCACAATGTCATTATCCTGGAACTGCTTGATGGCGTTGTAGTCGTGCAGGATAATGTTGGTGTCTAAAACAAAAATCTTGGCCATAGTTAGTCTTCTCCTTCCAAAGTATTGAGAAGGGATTCAAGTATTTGTGGTATTTCTATGCGGTTGGTCAGTTTTACTTCCGGATGGCCGGGAGTAGGATGGCCGATGGGGAAGTACACCACATCCTGGAGGATGAGCTCGGCGTCCACGTAGTCGTAGTCGATATCGGCTATCTGGATAAGGACGCCCGGCACCTCCGAGAAGAGGATGCGGACAGGAAGGCTTTCCCCATAGGATTGGGCGATTTCCCGGATGGATACGTCGGCTCCCGTACCGGCCGATGCCATGGCGCGGAGGGCCGTCATGAGGCCTCCGTCGCCCACCGTGACGCCGGCTTTCACAATGCCGTCCTCCACCAGTTCCCGCAGCACCTCGTAGCAGTCCATGAAATAGTCTGCGTCGGCTACGTCGGCCGGCGTGGAGGGGTTGGCGCCCACAGCCTGCGCCAGGGTAGAACCGCCCAGGCGGAAGTCACAAGGGTCAAACGGAATGTATATGATCCAGTCCGACGCTTCCGGCTGGAAAGAGGCCGATGCTTTTCTGCGCCGGCTCAGGCGCGGATTGGCGGTGCGGTAGGGCGTGTCGCGGAAGAGGTCCTCCTCTTCCTGCTGGAGGTCGTCTTCCTCCAGCGCCGCGCCGGCTTTGAAAGAGACGGCAGGCGCGCCGGCGGTAAGGCTGTACTTCTCCAGCTTCACCCCAAGGGCATCTACGTAGTTGCATGCCGCTTCTACAGATTCATAGAAAGCAGCGGCATGGCCCATGGTCTTCTGGTTCCATTTCCAATCGGCCTTTAAAGTAAGGTCTCCCAGGCGGAAATGGCCGTTCATCCATACCACGTCCAGCAGCGCCTGTGCCACCTTGGAGGCGGTGTATGGGCCGGCAAAGGGAAGGGGTAGGCTGCGGGAGCGCTTCAGATCCTCCACGGCCACGGCGTACTCCTCCAGGGCGCTTTCTTCAAAGGAGAAAGAGTCCGGAGCGGGGTCCAGGTGCTCGTCGGCCAGGGTTTCGGGGTCTCCGTCGGGCTCCAGCGGCGGCTGGGCCGTGCATTCCCGGAGCATACGGGCCGGGGAAAGCGGCATGGGGACACCGTCCAGAATGTAGCTGCTGTAGAGTAAGTCTGCTGCCATACCCCAAATATAGTCATTTTCTGATTAAAATCGTATCTTTGTGGTATGGAAAATACCTACGAAGAACTGTTAGACCATATTTTCAAGCGTTTCCCTTCTGTGCAGGGAAATGGCTTCACGCCCGGTGCGTATAAACCGGGTCTGGAGCATATGCAGATCTTCGACGAAGTGCTGGGCCATCCGTCCCGCGCCTTCAAGTCCATCCATGTAGCCGGCACCAACGGCAAGGGTTCGGTGTCCAATCTGCTGGCATCGGCCCTTACATCCTGCGGCTATAAGGTGGGTCTGTTCACCTCGCCGCACCTCATTGATTTCCGCGAGCGCGCGCGCATAGGCGGGAAAATGATTCCCCGGGAGTATGTATATGACTTCCTGCAAACCTGGCTGCCCTGGATCCAGAACCACGACCTTTCCTTCTTCGAGATCACTACCGGCCTGGCCTTCAAATGGTTTGCCGATGAGCATGTAGATGCCGCCGTCATCGAAGTGGGCCTGGGCGGCCGCCTGGACTCTACCAACATCCTGGAAAAGCCGGAGCTGTGCATCGTTACCTCCATCGGCCTGGATCATATGGCCCTGCTGGGCAATACCATTTCGGAAATTGCGGCCGAAAAAGCCGGCATCTTCAAGCCCGGCGTTCCCGCCCTGATAGGGGACAAGGACCCCCAGACCAGCCCCGTCTTTGAGGAGAAAGCCTATATGTTCTGCCCGCTGCATTATGCGGCCGACGAGCGCCCCAGCCTCTGGAACCGCAGTTCGCAGATCCTCGCAGAGATGGATTTGAGGGCCGATGTCCAGGCTGCCAACCTCCGCACGGTGCTGGTGGCGGTGGACCTGCTCAAAGATACCTTCGAGGGCCTGCAGGACGCCGACGCCGTAGCCGACGGCCTGGTGCACACCGCCCGCAACATGGATTTCCGCGGCCGGTGGGAGCGGCTGTCGGCCCAGCCTTACGTGCTGGCCGATATTGGCCACAACGCCCATGCCCTGAGCCACAGCTTTGCCCAGCTGCAGAGCTATGTCAACGAAGGGCGCTTCTCTTCGCTCATCATTGTGTACGGCATCATGGCCGATAAGGACCTGGACGCCATCCTGCCCCTGATGCCGGTGGATGCTACGTATATCTTTGCTTCGCCTTCATCGGCCCGCTCCCTACCCGCCAGCGAGCTGCTGCGCCGTTTCAACGAGTACCGCCGGAAGGAAGGCCTTCCCAGCCGTTCGTTCTTCTCCGGCAGCGTGCGGGAGGCCGTGCAGATGGCTACCCAGCTGGCCCAGAACCTCTCCGAGCAGCTGAGCCGGAGTGCATCGGCCCAGCAGCCGGCCCCGCCGCTGATCTTCATTGGCGGCAGCGCTTTTGTGGTGGCCGAGGCCCTGCCCCTGTTCAAGTAGCACGATAATTGAAAAATATCCAATCTAATTGGATTGAAATATGAGAAAACTTCTGATAACCACCTTGCTGGCTTTGGCCGGCCTGTTTCCCGTTGCTGGTGCTTCCGGTGACGGTCATGTGCTCATAGACCTTTGGAACCAATATGAAGAGGCCCGCCAGGCCGATCTGCCCCAGAAAGAGGCGGAGATTCTGTCCCAGATTCGCCAGAAGGCGCAGAAACAGCACCTTCCGGTGGATTTCTATGACGCCGCCACGCAGTATGTCTATACCGTCCAGAGAAGGGACTGGAAGCAGAGAGAATCCCTGCAGGAAGAGCTGAAGAAAGAAGTGGAACGCTTCAACGATCCGGTGGTCACGTTCCTCTGGATGCGGGAGTGGAAACGGGCTTCTTCGGACGAGATTTGGACCTATGTGAAGGATCACGCCAAGGATTTCAAGGGCAATCATCCGACCCTGCACCGGGGCGTGGACAGCTTCCTGAACGGGGCCCTGAAGCCCTTCATCCGCTCGGACAAGGAATTTGCCCTGTGGAACCTGCTGGCGGGCTACCGCTCCGTCGATGCTATCCAGGAAGAGATTTACAAGGCCTTGAAGGCCGAACTGAACGGCTCCTATCCCGGAGACGGGGCCCTGGAGTACCACATCCTGAGCCGGAAGTACAACCTGATGGCCGATCGGCCCCAAAAGAAAGCGGGCTTGCAGGCCCTTCAGAACCAGTATTTTGGCAAGGCACTGGGCCTTTTCCCGGAGGCCGACCTGCTGCTCCTGCAGAAAGAGGATCTGGACGAGGCCCGGGCCGATGAGAATAAGTACAAGGCCCTGGATGCCGCCTGCCACCGCTTTGAAGCCCGCCGCAAGGCCTTTGAAGGAACGGAGGCCCGGCTGGCCAAGACCTGCACCGGCATCACCTATCTGATAAGTGAGCTGGAAGGGGAAGGCTTGGATATGCTGGTGGATTCGGCCCGCGTACGGGTGCTGTTCAAGAACCTGTATCACGCCAACGTGACGCTCCGGGAGGGCAAGAAGACGGTCAAGACCTGGAAAGTGGCCAATTTGGACCAGCGTTTCTATGTGCAGGATACGGTGAGCGTTGATCTGCCACATCTGGCCGACGGAGACTACACCGTGGAAGCCGTGAGCGGAAAACACAGCGTCCAGGAGAGCTATACGCGGTATACGCTGTCCCTGGCTTCCCGGGAGGATGCGCAGGGCAGAAGCGTCTATGTGGCCGATTATCAGACCGGTGAGCCGCTGTCGGTTGCCACGATTCGCCTCCTGAAAGGAGACCAGGAAGTGGCGGTTACCAGCCTGGGCCTCAATGGGTTTACGTTGTTGCCGGAGGCCTTTACTCGCCAGATGAAGGACGAAAAGCGCACGTACTATAGCCTCCAGGCCGTGAGCGGAGACCGCCGTTCCAAGCCGCTGGTGCTGAGGTCCGGCTATGAATTTAACCGGAATGAGAAACAGGTCCAGTGCAACATCTACAAGGACCAGGGCGCTTACCATGCCGGCGATACCGTGCGCTTTAAAGCCATTGTGTATGAGGGAGATGCCACTCATCTTTGGGTATGCAAGAAAAAATCTGTTCAGGTCACGCTGAAAGACCCGGATGGGAATGTGATAGAAACCCTCCCTCTTACTACCAATGAATGGGGCTCTGTTTCCGGCCGGTTTGTCCTGCCCACAGGCCTTAAGAACGGCTATTTTTCAATAGCGGTGGATGACTTGCGAACGGATTGGTTCCGGGTAGACGAGTTTGTGCTGCCTGCCTTTACCCTCCAGTTTGACTCCATAGACCAGCTCTATCTGCCCGGAGACGAAATCCCCGTTTCCGGATCGCTCATCAGCTATTCCGGCCATAACCTTACCGGTGCCCGTGCCAGTCTTAGGGTTACCTTGAACAACTCCCAGGTTTATGAGGAGGAGCAGGACATAGGTCCCGACAACCGTTTCTTCTTTGCCTTCCCGGCACAAGAGGCCGGCTATTATAAAGTCTGGGTGCGCGTAGTGGACGGAACCGGAGAAACGCAGGAGTTCTCTAACGGGCACTATGTTACCTCATATTTGCGGGTACAGACCCGTTTCCCGGATGCGGTGGATGCCGAAGCCCTGGGACAGAAGGTGATTACCGGAAAGCAGTTGAATGTGGTTCCACAGGTGGTGGATGGTTTTGGAAATAAAGTTCCGGTCCCTGTGACCTACCAGCTTTATACCTGGGAAGATGCCCTGCTGGCCCAGGGAACCCTTCCTTCCGGAGAGACCTTGAGCCAGATTCTCCCGGGCAGCGGGGTCTATAAGCTCCATGTCCAGGCCGAGGCCCGGATGAAAGACGGAACGCCGGTGCAGGGAGAGTGGAAGGACGAGATTCTGTGCCTTCTCCCCGGCGATGAGACGCTGCCTAAAGGCACCTTTACGGTTTTCCTGCCGTCGGACACCTCGGTTCCCGCCGGCGAATCCATCGAGGCCCGCTTTGGCCATTATCAGGGAAAGATTTATGCCCAGGTTGCGCTGTATGGTGAGGATAAGCAGCTACTGGAGTCCAGACAAATGACCGTGGAGAAGCGGCAGCTGGGCCGGATCAGCCTTCCTTATCTGGACAGCTATCCGGATGTCGTTCGTTTGGAGGTATTCTATTTCTTTGGCGGGAAAGTAATGCATTACAGACGGGAGTTCCGCCGCCAAAAGGGCCGCTACTCCCTGCCGCTTTCCTTCTCCCGTTTCCAGGATAAGGCCTATCCCGGAACGCTCTACAGCTTTACGGTAAAGACCGAACCCGGCGTCGAGGCGCTGGTGGCGGCCTGGGACAAGAGTCTGGATGCCGTGGCCCAGAATGACTGGCCGCTGGTTTCTGTACGGGATTTGTCCATTCCCTTTGTGTCCATGTCCTCTGTTTGCGGAGTAGCGGGCCGAAGCAGCCGCCGGTTTATGAACAGCTATGCCACCAAGGGGGTCGAACGTTCGGCGGCCATGGTGTCTGACCAGCTTGTTGTTGAAGACAGCATTGAGGAGGAGGCCATTCCTTTCCAGTTGGTTGAATCCAGAGGGAATACGGAAGAAAATGTAAGGGTGGATTTCTCCACGGCCCTTACCTTCCAGCCGCATTTGTATCCCAAGGAAGACGGAACGCTGGAGTTCAGCTTCCGTACCTCCGACAAGCTCTCTACCTATTACGTACGCGTGTACGCGCACGACAAGGAGATGCATAACGCCGTCTGCGAGAAGGAGATGGTGGTGTCCCTGCCGGTGAAAGTGTCCCTGCAGGAGCCCCGCTGCCTCTATGCAGGAGACCTTTACGAGGCCGCCGTCACGGTGTCTTCCGTGGCCGATAAGCCCGTCTCCGGAGTCCTGATGCTCAAGGCAGGGGCGTCTGTGCAGCAGATCCCCGTCACGGTGAACCCCGGTGCCACCGAGACCCGTCGTTTCACCGTAAAGATCCCCGATCAGGTCGGGGATGACGAGGGTTCGTCATTCCCGGCTCCGACCGGGAATCTCGTCCTGACGACTTCCTTTGTGGCCTCTGAGTTCTCGGACGCCGTGCGGGTGAGCGTGCCGGTGTATCCGGCAGCCCAGGTGCTTACGGAGGCGCATTCCGCCGTGCTGCGGGACGGCTCAGACCGGAATGCCCTGCTGGAAGAGCTCCGCGCCCGCTTTGTGAATGTACCCGGAGCCAAGGCCGATCTGAAGGAAATCACCGTCCTGGACATGGTCAAGGACGCCATTCCGTCCCATGTGGAGCCCAAAGGTGACGACGTTCTCAGCCTCTCCGAGGCCTGGTATGTCCGTCTTATGACCGGGGCTTCGACCGGGGATCTCCTGGAACGGATCCTCGCTTGCCAGAACGGCGACGGCGGATTCTCGTGGTTCCCGGGAATGAACTCCAACGCGCTCATTACGGCGGTGTTGCTGGAGCGCTTTGCGCTGCTGCGGGACCGCGGATTTGAGGTGCCGGACATGAAGTCGGCCGTCAAGTTCCTGGATAACAAACTGTTTGGCGTGAGCGACGCCCAGTACATGCGCGTCCGTGCCCTTTATCCGGAGGTGCCGTTTGAGGTGAAGCCGGCTTCGGCCACCGACAAGAAGCGCCTGGCCGAGTTTAAGAAATATGCCAAGAATTACCTGACTCCGTCCAGGAAGAACGGCCGCGGCCTGGAAGGCCAGATTCTCTCCAAGGCCCGTCGGCTCCTGACCCTGCGGAGTCTCAACGCATCGGCCCAGGGCAGGGCTCTGGCTAGAGCGTGGGGCATCGGCCTTTCCTCCAAGCTGGAGAAATCCATTCAGGCCGATGTGAAGTCCCTCCTGGAGTATGCGGTGGAGCATCGGGACGGCGGCTGGTACTATCCCAATGCCGTGATGCCGTTCCGTGGGCTTCTGGAAGGCGAAGCCTACGCCCATGCGCTCCTCTGCCAGCTGCTGAAGGACGACAGCCCTGTCATTGCCGACGGCATCCGCCTCTGGCTCATGCTGCAGAAGGAAACGCAGAAGTGGGACACCGATCCGGCTTTTGTGGATGCCATTACCGCCATCCTGGATGGCTCTGAGGCGGTTCTGAACACGCGGGTGCTGGCTCTTTCGGCCACCTATGAGACCCCGTTTGAGAATATTCAGGCCAGCGGCAACGGTTTTACCGTAGAGCGCAAGTTCTATAAGTTCACGGACAAGTGGGAGACCCTGGTACCTGGAGAAAGTGTGTCCGTAGGGGATAAGATCAAAGTGGTGTATGCCATCTGGAATGCCGAGAACCGCAGCTTTGTGAAGCTCACGGCCGGCCGCGAGGCTTCCCTCCGCCCGGTGGAGCAGCTGTCCGGCTATGTGTTCCGCTATGGCGGTTATCGGAATGTGAAGGCATCGGTCACCGAGTTCTTCTTTGACTCCTATCCGGAAGAGAAGACCGAGCTCTCCGAGGAGTTCTTTGTGACGCAGGCCGGCCGCTTTGTGGCGCCCGTCACCGTGATCGAGAGCCTCTACGCGCCTCATTACCGTGCCAACACCGCCTTCCGTCCGCCGCTAGCGTCTGAGGCAAAATAAAAAAAGCGACCTGTTGAGGTCGCTTTTTTTGTGGGCGGTGGCGGATTCGAACCGTCGACCCTCTGCTTGTAAGGCAGATGCTCTGAACCAACTGAGCTAACCGCCCAAAACGGGATTGCAAAGGTAGTAATTAAATTTGAATTGACAAATTTTATCGTTATCTTGCGAGATAAAATTTGAAAATATGCTTCAAGTTATCGTTCTGGCCATATTGCCGGCCTTCATTCTGCTATTTCTCACCAATCAGCAGGACAAGCTCCAGCGGGAGCCCACCAAGAATCTGGTAAAAGCCTTCTTCTATGGCTGCTTATCCGTATTGGCCTCCCTGCTCATTTCCATTCCCAGCATGCGTATCGGCCTGTTCCCGCAGGAAATCCATTCCTACATGGATGCCTTCCGCACGGCTTTCTTTGGCGCCGCCATTCCGGAAGAAACGGCCAAACTGGTGCTGCTCTGGCTGTTCCTGAGAAAGTGCAAGGATTTTGACGAGCGCATGGACGGCATTGTGTACGCCGTGTGCGTGGGCATGGGCTTTGCGTCCTTTGAGAACATAGAATACCTCTTTGCCGCCGGTTCTGACTGGGTTACCGTGGGCCTGGGCCGCTCCATTACGGCCGTACCCGGTCACTTTGGCTTTGCCGTGGTCATGGGCTATTACTTCTCCCTGTACTATTTCGACCGCTATCGCGCTCCGGGTGCCGGCATCAAGATGTGGCTGTATCCCGTGCTGCTGCATGGCGGCTACGACTGGGTCTGCATGAGCCAGGAGGTAAGCCCTGAAATGGGTGGCGCCATCTCCCTGATCATCATCCTCTTCTGCTTCTGGCTGCTCAGAAAGTCCCAGAAACACATGAAGTCCCACCTGATTGCCGATTCCTTCCACGGAAAAGGGGGTATTGACGTACAATAAACACACACTCATATGAAAAGAATCCTCCTCTTTGTGCTGGCCGCCGCCATCGCATTCCCGGCCGGCGCCCAGAAGATTGTAAAAGGTTCCATTGAAGGCGTTCCCTATCAGGGCTCCTATCATCCCACCTATTCCAGTGACGGAGCTTCTTTCGTTCCCAAGAACATTATCCTGATGATCGGAGACGGCACGGGCCTGGCCCAGATTGCCTCCGGTTATTATGCCAATAACGGAGAGCTCACGTACGCCAATCTCAAGTACATGGGCTGGGTAACCACCCAGAGCGCCACCCACTTTACCACGGATTCGGCCGCTTCCGGTACCGCATATGCCACCGGCCAAAAGACGTACAACTATGCCGTGGGTGTGGATATGGACAAGCGCCCCATCCCCAATATCCCGGAGCGGGTAATCGGGAACGGTGTCATCTCCGGTGTGGTCTCTACGGACGACCTCAACGGCGCTACGCCCGCCGCTTTCTTTGCCCATCAGCCGGACCGCGGCATGACGGACGAGATTTGGGCCGATATGCCCGGCAGCGTGCTCCGCTACTTTGCCGCCGGCAGCAAGGAGAAGTTTGAAAAACGCCCTGAGGCCACCCAGAAGGCCATCAAGGACGCCTTCACCGTGGTGTATTCCATGGATGATCCGGCCTGCGCCACCGCAGACCGTCTGGGCGTGCTCCCTCCGGCTGTAGAAACCGGCTACATTGTGAACGGCCGTACGGATTTCCTGCCCAAGGCTACGCGCCAGGCCATCGATTTCCTCAATGCCCGCAGGAACGAGGGCAAGGGCTTCTTCCTCATGGTAGAGGGCGCCCGCATAGACAAAGCCTGCCACAGCAACGAGTACGCCAGTGCTGTAAAGGAACTCCTGGATTTTGACCAGGCCATTGCAGAGGCCATCCAGTTTGCCGACGAAGACGGCAATACGCTGGTGATCATATCGGCCGACCACGAGACCTCCGGTCTGGCCCTGTGGGGTGGTGATCCCTCCAAGGGCAATGTGGAAGGCGTCCACATCAGTGGCAGCCATACCCCTCTTCCGGTTCCCATCTTTGCATACGGTCCCCACGCCCAGGACTTCATGGGTGTACAGGGAAACGAGCAGGTGGCCCAGAAGATTCTGAAGCTATTGCTGTTTTAGAGAAAGCCTGTAATCTGCGGGGGACATCCCCGTAAGGTCTTTAAAGTTACGCCAAGCCGTGGTGCGTGAGCGGAAACCGGCATTGAAGAAAGCCGTCTGGACATCGATGTCCGGGTTGTCCTTGATCTGGTTGGTCACACTCTCTACCCGCTTGGCGTTAACCATTTCTTTGAACCCCATTCCGGTCTCCTGCTGGATTACGCGACCCAGATAGGTGACATTGGTAGCACAGAGCTTTGAAAGGGAGGAGAGGGAAAGGTTCGGATCTCTCCAGGCTTCTTCGTGGTCCATGACGTGGCAGATGCGTCCCCACAGGTCCGGCTCCATGGGAGCGGCCGTGATGGGGGCTTCTTCCTCTATTTGCTGAACCACATCCGCATTCCGTTTGCCCGGGCGCAACCGCTCTTCCAGCTCATATTCCGTAGAGAATACGTAGAAGGTGGAGGCCAGGAGGGGCATGAGGACCAGCAGGTATCCGTTGTTGGTGAGCATCAGCGCAATGTGCGTGACGCAAATGATGATGAGTGCCACAGAGTATGTCACAATCCACCGGTGATAGGCGCTGCTCTTGTAGTATTTGTAGGGCAGCAGCAGCGGAATGAGACAGTAGGGGATCATGATGAATAGCGACACCAGGCGGGCAATGACATCCGGCTGGGTAATGTTCTTCCAGATATGTTCCGGGGCATACAGCAGCGTCCATCTGTCTGTGAAGAACAGGTACAGGATGGCCAGCAGGAGTACGGGCAGGAAGAGCAGAGTGCCGTTCCTGGGGGTGAGCCACTCCGGCTTAATCACGGAAATGGGATACAGCGCCATGACAATGTTCATGCTCATATAGAGCAGGCCGATCCAGGGCTGCAGGAGGAAGAAGGGAAGTTCGTGGATGCTGCTGATGATATTACCCAGAATCACGAACAGCGCCATGACGCCACTGAAGATGGCGCCGGTGGTAAGAATACGGCGGGAACGGTCCCAATCTTCGCTATGTAATTTTACCAAATTACGGGCGCAAATAAGGCAGGCGGTCATTTCTACGGCCGTAGCTGCCAATGCCAGTAAAAAGAGCAGATCCTTCATTATGTTTCAAATTACGTTTCAAAATTAATAAAAATTAGCGAAAATACCTACCCCTTTTTCGATTATGAAACGAGTGGTTGTACAAATGGAACCTGTAAATTAGCCGTTTCAAGTAATTTTGCATTTAAATAAACGAATAATAAACAAGCCCTGGCGCCCCTGTAGACCATTTTTCAAAAAAAGCCAGAGAATAAAACAAAAGAATGACTAGAAGTTTGAAAAACTTTACGCTGAGCCTGGTCGGGTTCTGCTGCCTTTGTTTAACCGCAACAAAGGTGGCAGGACAGGAAGTGTCTATCCGCAACAACCTGCTTTATGACGCAACCGGCACTCCCAACCTGGGCGTGGAAGTTCAGGTGGGAGACCATGTGTCCGTTGGCGTGAATGGAAGCTTTAAGAGTTGGCCCCGCTTCCTGGCCTGGGATAACGACGTTGAGGAGAACCCCCAGCGCTGGCGTCACTTCCTGGTGGCACCGGAGGCCCGGTACTATTTCAACGAAGTGTTCAAAGGCGCCTTCGTGGGCGTGGACTTCCTGTATAGCCACTTCAATGTGGGAGGCATCAAACTTCCCTTTGGCCTGTATCCCGAACTGGAGGAGCACCGCGACCAGGGTTCTTACTGGGGCGGCGGTGCCTTCATGGGTTATGCGTGGTGGCCTTTCCAGCACTGGCGCCTGGAACTGGCGGGCGGTGCAGCGGTGGGCCTTGCGGCCTATGACCGCTATGCGTGCGAGCACTGCGGCAGCAAGCTGGCCGAGGAGCGCAAAGTGGCCGTCATTCCTCAGGTGGGCCTGAACATTGCCTACAACCCCGTGGCACGCAACAAGCGCAAGCCTCGTGGCCAGATTATCGAGAGAACGGACACCCTTACCGTGATGACGCCTCCCGTGGCCTTTGTGGTGAATCTGCAGCCCGTGAAGGGCCCCCAGAGTGAGGGAGACCGCCTGGCCCAGGAAAAGCCGTGGGTGATTCCCATCTCCAAGTATCGTCCGCTGGATTATCTCACTCGTCCTGGCCGCGACAGCGTCATGTACGTGCTCTTCCCTGCGGGCAGTTCCCAGATTCTGCCGGAGTATCCCCAGGATGGCCGCAACGGCGCCGTTCTGGATGAGCTGCAGAAGGCCATCGAGATCATCCGTGACGACGAAACCACGTCCGAGATCCTGGTCTCCATCGTGGGTCTGGCCTCCATTGAAGGCGCTCAGGCTAAAAACGACACCTTATCGGCCCGCCGTGCCCGCGTGGTGGCGGACTATCTCAACGATAAGACTTTTATCAGCCGCAAATACTTTGAAACCATTGCCAAGGGAGAAGCCTGGGATTGGTTCAAAGACCAGTTGGAATCCATTCCGGAGGGAGGTGAGAGCATAGACGCCAAGGAGGTGGCCTGGCTCCTGAACCTCGTGTACAACGTGAAGGATCCCGACGAGCGCGAGCGTCAGCTGCGCGCCAATCCCGCCCTGTACCGCAAGGTGCTGGATAACCTGCTGGGAGACCAGCGCAACGCCGGTTACATCCGCGTATACTACAACAATCGGCCCGACCCGGCCACGGAAAAGCTCAACGGCCCCATCTACGAGCTCCTCAAGTCCAAGAAGTACCACAAGGCTGTGAAGGAGATCAAGGCCGATGCTGCCGTGATGGAGCGGGTGCATCAGGACCCCGAGGCCGCCAATGCCTACGGTGTTGCCCTGTACTTTGTGGCTTTGGACAACAAGGACCGGGCTTCCGAGCGCGAGGCTATTGCCCTGCTTGAGAAGGCCGCTGCCCAGGGCTCCTCGGCCGCTGTCCAGAACTTGAAAGGAATTGAAACCTATGGCCCCGCCCGCAAAGAATTTGAGGCGTGGCAGGAATTGATAAATAATAAACAAAAATAAAAAACCAGTAGCCTTATGAAGACTAAAATCGCATTTCTAGGTATCATGGCCTCCGTTTTAGCTACGGTGGCTTGCCAGAGAGAGCCTCAAAGTGAAATCAATCCCACGTATGATCCCGTTGCCAATACGGTGAATACGCAGTTTGTGGTGAACGTTTCCACGGGAACCGGAACCCCTCAGACTAAGCAGACGGCCCAAGATGTACAGTATTCGGCATCTGATTTCCGCGGCATGACAGCATCCCATATACTTACCTACCAATTGGATTACTCGGGAGTTGGCGGTGCAAAGTACCTTTATAAAGCGGAAGATGCGTCCAGTGTGGCTACCACCGACTATGATAGGGGTACTTTGATAGACAAGGATGACATCAATGCTGAAGACCAACGTCGTATTATAGAACTGGCCCTTCCCATTGGTACCAATGCCATTCTGGTATACGGCCGTGCTCCCAAAACATCTACCAGCGATGCACAGGGGTCTGTAACTGCTTCTGGAACTGCTTTGAATACATCTTTGACTAATGTGTCATTCACTTTGGATAATCGCCTTTCTGACCCTGAGGCATTCACACAGGCCTGTCTTTTATTTGGACGTATTCTTACAGGTATCATGAATTCTGGCCGAGTTGTAGAAAGCTCAGGTATGGGATACAAAGTCCCGGAAGGTACTACACCAAAAGATAATACATATGCTTTCTGGTGGCCCATTGACAACGAGAGTAAGGTTTGGAACAATGATGAAGCAGCGTGCAGAAACGCTGAAGGCAATGAGCATGCGGGTTACACCCTGTATAAGGGCTCTATTCGCTGGAAGGATTACGGAGATACGTATAAAGCCAATCCCGAGCAGTTAAATGCCATGGAAAAGATACTGGGTAGTTCCTATAGTGAAGTAATGGGCTTGAAGATTGAAGGGACCAAGACGGAACTGCGTGCCGGTGCATCTGTTACCCTCTGTCGCCTGGTCAAGGATATGTATAACGTGGTTTCCCGAGTGCTGAATGCAGAAGCTACAGACCCTAACGAGTATATTGCAAAGCTTGTTGCCGATGAGATTGTTAAAAGGGCTGGCTACTTCTTTGAATATGACCCCGGCCAAATTATGAACTTCAAACCGTGGGCCGACATATCTTCAGCTGTGGATTATCTTATCCCCGATGTAGTTGTTTCAAAGGACTTCAGCAAGATAAATGAATCATTTTTTCACCATGAGAAATACGGTGATGCCGATACTCGGGAAAATAATGCTGGCTTCCCCCAGAACTTGGGTATGCCGGTTGGTTCTGCCGTTATGACTTTTATGGCTGTTCCCCCGCAGGAAACCGATCCCAAAAAGCAATTTATTGTTATCTCTTACCCGGAAGACATTCCCGCTTACGGTCTTGGCACCGAAACTTTCTCTGTAAAGAATTACCGCTACCCGGCAGAACTGATGTACTACACCAATTCTTCCATCCGCACCACTGCTAATCCGGTGGATAAGAATGCTTCTACTGGATTCCCCAAACTGTCGTATAACTGGACCAAGGATGATCTCTGGAATTCCCAGATTTGGAATAAATCTGTAGTAGACGTAAGCACTGCGGGCGTGGCTGTCGCTAAGACTATCAATTATGGAACGGCACTGTTGCAATCCCAGTTCGCATATGCATCAAATACTATTGAGGATAATAACCAGCAATTACACCCGACGGAGAAGAATAACGTGATTGATGTCGGTTCAAAACCGAACCAATTCAAGGTAACCGGTATTATGATAGGCGGCGTAAACGATACGGTGGGCTGGGATTTTATCCCCAAGTCTTCGGAGAGTTATGACAAGATGGTTTATGATAACCTGGGAACTAGTTCCTTCTATATTCCACAGTATGTCAACGGCCCGGTTTCCAGCGCACCCGTATATACTTGCACATGGGATAATTACAACCATTCGACCGTTGACAGGCAGGCCAAGGTTTACATTGGTCTGGAACTGGTGAATAACACGGGGCAGGATATCTGGGGTGAGATGAATCTCATCCGTAACGGAGGAACTTTTTATCTGATTGCCGAGTTGGATCCCTATGCCGAAGGCGTAGCGGTTAACTTGCCGAAGACAGTTGTTGATGGAAAAGAAGTTATTGACCTTTCCCGTTCAGACTGTTTCTATCCTCCCTTCAATGAAGCAGATGGAACAACCATCAGCGCTCCTCGCGTTTTCATGCAGGATTATGTAACCAGCGTCCTTTTCAAGTTTAGTAAAACTTCCCTCCAGCATGCTTATGTGACCATGCCGGATCTCCGTGCCGGTCAGATTTCCCTGGGTATGTCTGTAGATTTGAAGTGGCAGCCCGGTATGAGCTTCGAGGCGATAATGGGTGGTAATTAATGAATCCGGTAATTAAGCGCATATCTTTTGGGGCTTTCCTTCTCTTCGCCTTGCCGGCTTGCCGGTATATAGACGAAGATATGGCGAGTTGTGCCAAGGAGTTTGAGCTGGAGTATGAGATGCGCCTGGTGACCAACATGACCACCGAATTGGAAACCAAACTGAGTATAGAGACGGATGTGGCCGTGGCGGCTTCCCTCCGGACATACTTGGAGAATGTCTTTACGGACCGTGCCCACGACGTGGACCTGTCTTTCTACGACGTGTTTGGAGATTCCCTTCGCCTGCATCATGAGAGGCACATAATGGACGCTACCCAGTCCAGCTACACCCTCAACATTCCTGTTCGCCGCTACATGCACGTTGGACTGGCCAATTTGGAAGACAACCGTACTTTTTCGCTGGAAAATGACGAGCGGTGTCATCGGAGTCGTTTGCAACAGCAAGTGGCCGATACCCTGGGTACTCAACGCCATGGCGTTTTTACCGCTCGCCTGCCCATGGATATAAAGGCAGGAGTGG
>CAMVJR010000028.1 GCA_947167855.1 uncultured Bacteroidales bacterium | reverse complement strand
TACGAGTGCCACATTGGCATGGCCTCGGAGAAGGAGAAAGTGGGCACGTTTGAAGAATTCCGCAAGGACGTTCTCCCCAAGGTCAAGGCCCTGGGTTACGATACCATCCAGATCATGGCCCTGCAGGAGCATCCGTACTACGGCTCCTTTGGCTATCAGGTGTCCAACTTCTTTGCCCTGAGCTCCCGTTTTGGCACGCCGGAAGAATTCAAGGTCCTGGTAGACGACGCCCACGGAAAGGGCATAGCCGTCATTATGGATATCGTGCACAGCCACAGTGTGGAGAACACGCTGGAAGGCCTGAGCGAGTTTGACGGAACGGACCACCTGTATTTCCACCAGGGACCTGCCGGCCGCCATCCCGCCTGGGGCTCCCGCTGCTTCGACTACGGAAAAGACGAAACCCGCTACTTCCTGCTATCCAACGTCAAGTACTGGATGGAGGAGTATCACATAGACGGCTTCCGCTTTGACGGCGTCACCTCCATGCTGTACTGGGACCACGGTCTGGGCAAGGACTTCGTGGACTACAGCCTGTATTTTGACGGCGGAGTGGACGAGGATGCCGTCATCTACCTGGCCCTGGCCACCCGCCTGGTCAAGGAAATAAACCCCGCCGGCTTCTCCATCGCGGAGGACATGTCCGGCATGGCCGGTCTGGCCGCCCCGTTCGAGGCCTTTGGCGTGGGCTTTGACTTCCGCATGTCCATGGGCATCGCAGACCACTGGATCAAGTGGATCAAGGAACGCAGCGACGAGCAGTGGTCCATGGGAGAGATCTGGTGGGAACTCAGCGGCAAGCGCGTAGACGAAAAGACCATCTCCTACGCCGAGTGCCACGACCAGGCCCTGGTGGGAGACAAGACCATCATCTTCCGCCTCATGGACAAGGAAATGTACTTTGCCATGCGCAAAGACAGCCAGAACGGCATCGTAGACCGCGGTGTGGCCCTGCACAAGCTCATCCGCCTGGTCACCGCCGGTACCGCCGGAGACGGCTACCTCACCTTCATGGGCAACGAGTTCGGCCATCCGGAATGGATAGACTTCCCGCGCGAAGGAAACGGCTGGTCCTTCAAATATGCCCGCAGGCAGTGGTCCCTGGCCGATAACGAAGACCTCCGCTACGGAGATCTCCGTCGCTTTGACACGGAAATGATCCATTTGTTCAAGAAAGAGAACCTCCTGAGCGGCCATCCGGAACTACTGGTGGCCGATGAGGAGAAGAAAATCTTGATTTTCAAACGGAAAAACTGTATCTTTGCGCTCAATTTCTCCCCCGCAGGTTCTTTCGCCGACTACGGCGTATCAGCACCTGCCGGGGAATTCGTAGTTGTTCTCGACTCCGACGAGCCCCGTTTCAACGGATTCGGCCGCATCAAGGAGGGAGAACGCCACGTAACCATGCCCGAAAGATGCCCCAATGGCAACCAGGCCTACGACCACACCCTGAAGTTGTACCTGCCTGCCCGTACGGCGTTAGTATTGAAGCAAATATAAACACATATTTATGGCTTTTTTGAAATTCAACAAGTCGGAGCTGGTGAATCTTGAGTACTCGCTCAAACGAGAGATTCTCCTGGCCAACAAGACCGGCGCGTTCTGCAGCACGTCCATCGTAACGTGCAACACGCGTCGCTATCATGGCCTGCTGGCGGTTCCGGTAGAAAAGTTCGAGGGATTCCGTCACCTGCTGCTGAGTTCCCTGGATGAGAGCCTCACCCTTCGCGGCAAGCGCTTCAATCTGGGTATCCACTGCTACGGTGATATCTACGAACCCCGTGGCCACAAGTACATTGTGGACTTTGACGCCGATCCCGTCCCGTGTGTTACTTACAAAATCGGTGAAATCGTCTTCCGCAAGCGCATAGCCCTCTCGCCGGACAGCAACCAGGTGCTCATCCAGTATGAGTTGGTAAACGCCCCGGCCAAGGTCAAGCTGGAGCTCAAGCCTTTCCTGGCTTTCCGCAGCGTCCACGGTCTCACCGGAGAAAACGCCACCGCCAATACGGGCTTCACTCCCGTGCAGAACGGTGCCGCTTTCTGTCTCTATGAAAACTTCCCGGTGCTCAATCTCCAGCTCAGCACCGCCACTTCCTTCAAACCCAATCCCGTGTGGTACAAGGGCGTCACGTATTCGGACGAGATGCGCCGCGGCTTCGACTGCAGGGAAGACCTCCTGGTCCCCGGTAGCTTTGAAGTGGAACTCCACAGCGGAGACACCCTGGTGGTGAGCGCCGCTGCCGGTGAGCCCGTGAAAGCCGGCTCCCTCAAGCGCCGCTTCAGTACCGTGGTGGAAAAGATTGGCCCCATTACGTCCTTCCACGACCAGCTGGTCCGCCAGGCCGATTCCCTCATCCGCGAGGATGGCGGCGTCAAGCGCATCGTGGCCGGTTACAGCTGGCTGTACACGGGCCTTCTGAGAGAGACCCTGGTTTCCCTGCCGGGCCTCACCCTGTACGGAAAGCACAACCCCAAGGAGTTTGAAGAAATCCTGGACAACCTCATCGCCGCCAACCAGGAGCGCCTCACCACCCGCACCACGCAGGTGGAAGCCCCGCTCTTCATGGCCGTCACCCTGCAGCAGTACATTGCCTACAACGGCCACCAGAAAGCTGTGTGGGAAAAATACGGCCCGGTGATGAAGACCATTATAGAAAGTTATCTTCCGGGCAAGCGCCAGGAGGTAGCCATGCAGCCCAACGGCCTCCTGTGGGCCCAGAAGGACGGCGTAGCCCTTACCTGGATGAACGCCTACATCAACGGCCGCGCCGTTACAGAGCGTGCCGGCTACCAGGTGGAGACCAACGCCCTCTGGTACAACGCCATCTGCTTTGCCCTGGAAAACGAAAAGAAGACCAGCGCCTTTGCCAAGAAGTGGGCTCCGGTGAAAGAACTCATCGAGCAAAACTTCGAGCCCCTGTTCTGGAATGCAGACCTGGGCTTCCTGGCAGACTATGTAGACAACAACGGTCAGCACCTGGAACTGCGTCCCAACCAGCTTTGGGCCGTGTCCCTGGACCACCGCTGCGTATCGGACGAGGTAGTGAGCGAGGTTATGCGCGTTGTGAACGCAGAGCTTGTCACCCGTCGCGGTATCCGTACGCTGAGCCCCCGCGACGTCCGCTACAAGGGCGTCTACGAAGGCAACCAGCACCAGAGAGACGAGGCCTACATGAACGGCTGCGCCTGGCCTTTCCTGCTGGCCCAGTTCTGCTATGCCGGCTTCAACATGATGGGTGCCAACTTTGTCAAGAAGGCCGAATACCTCACCGAAGGCTTCTACGAAGACCTCTCCAAGCACGGCGTTGGCTGCTTCTCCGAGCTCTACGACGGAGACCCGCCGCACGAGCCCCACGGTGCCATCTCTTCGGCCATGACCACATCGGCCCTCCTCAATATCAATTGGCTCATCAGTAAATACAGGGAGGATTAAGCTATGCGTGTACTTATGTTCGGTTGGGAGTTTCCTCCCCATATTGCAGGCGGTCTGGGTACGGCCTGCGAAGGCATCGTGAAGGGCCTGGCCCACAACGGTGTCGAAACCCTGTTTGTGATGCCTTCGGCCTCCGGAGACGAAGACCAGAGCGCCACCACCATCATCAATGCCTCGGACGTAGCCGTGGACAACGTGTCCGAAACCGTGGAAGAATACCTGGACAAGGTCAAGTTCATCCACATCGGCTCCAACCTGGTCCCCTACGCAGACCCCGAGGAGTTTGGCAAACTGGTAGAAGAGGACAAGAAGCGCCAGGTAAAGGACTTCTCCATCAGCTTTGGCCAGAAGTTCAAGTTCTCCGGCAAGTACGGTGCCAACCTCATGGAAGAGGTGGCCCGCTACGCCATGGTGGGCGGAACCATCGCCATGCAACGCAAGGACGACTTTGACGTCATCCACGCCCATGACTGGCTCACCTACTACGCCGGTATCGCCGCCAAGGAGCTCACCGGCAAGCCGCTGGTGATCCACGTGCACGCCACGTCCTTCGACCGCGGCAGCGTAGACAACATCGATACCCGTGTCTTTGCCATTGAGCAAAAGGGCATGCAGATAGCAGACCGTGTGGTCACCGTGAGTGACCTCACCCGTTCCACCGTCATCAACCGCTACGGCATCGACCCCGCCAAGGTGGTCACCGTGCACAACGCCGTAGATTTCAGCGGCCGCGAGAACCTGGTGGTTGAGCGTGGCGTCAAGGAACCCGTGGTTACCTTCCTGGGCCGTATCACTTACCAGAAGGGCCCCGAGTACTTCATTGAGGCGGCTGCCAAGGTGCTCAAGCGCACCAAGAACGTCCGCTTTGTGATGGCCGGCAGCGGTGATATGATGAACCGCGCCATCCGTCACGCCGCCCGCCTGGGTATCAGCGACCGTTTCCACTTTACCGGCTTCCTCCGCGGAGCCGACGTGCAGAAGATGTTCGCCCTCTCGGACGTTTACATCATGCCGTCCATCTCCGAGCCCTTCGGCATTTCTCCGCTGGAGGCCATGCGTACCGGTGTGCCGTCCATCATTTCCAAGCAGTCCGGCGCCGCAGAAATCCTCAAATATGCCTTCAAGGTGGACTTCTGGGACGTGGACGCCATGGCCGACGACATCTACGCCCTCCTCTCTTACCCTGCCCTGGCGGACTTCAGCGCCCGCATGGGATACGACGAGGTCAATGCCCTCAAATGGAACGGGGCATGCGCCAAGCTCAAGCAAGTTTATGAATCAGTAGTAAAATAAGATATTATGGCATCTAAGAGTATCTGCCTGTATTTCCAGGTCCATCAGCCCACCCGTCTGCGCCTGTACAGATTCTTCGATATCGGCAAGGATTCGCACTACTACGACGACTTTGCCAACCGGACCATCCTGCGCCGCGTAGCCCAGAAGTGCTACCTTCCGATGAACCAGCTCATGCTGGACCTCATCGTCAAGAACAAGGGCAAATTCAAGATTGCCTTTTCCATCTCCGGCAGCGCCCTGGAGCAGTTCCAGCGCTTTGCTCCGGAGGTCATCGATAGCTTCAAGGCCCTCGCCGCCACCGGCAATGTAGAATTCCTGGCCGAGACTTACTACCACTCCCTGGCCTCCCTGGCCTCCGAGAGTGAGTTCCGCCACCAGGTGCAGAAGCATTCGGCTCTTATTGAAGAGCTGTTTGGCGTGAAGCCCGTCACCTTCCGCAACACGGAGCTCATCTACTCCAACGGCATTGGTGAAATGGTATACGACATGGGCTACAAGACCATGCTCACGGAGGGCGCCCGCCACATCATGGGTTGGCAGAGCCCCAACTACGTATACACCGGAGAAACCCAGCCCAAGCTGAGGCTCCTGCTCCGCAACTACACCCTGTCGGACGATATCGCCTTCCGCTTTAACCAGAACAAGGTGACGGCAGACCAGTATGTTGGCTGGCTCAAGGAAAGCGCCAAGGAAGGAGACGTGGTGAACCTCTTCATGGATTACGAAACCTTTGGAGAGCACCAGAGCGTGGATACCGGCATCTTCGAGTTCATGAAGGCCCTGCCCGCCTCCGTCCTCAAAGACGGTACCTTTGGCTTTGCCACGCCTGCAGAGGTGGCCAAGAAGTACAAACCCGTTTCTGACATCGCCGTGGATGATCCCATCTCCTGGGCCGATGAAGAGAGGGACGTCACCGCCTGGCTGGGCAACGAGCTCCAGAGCGAGGCTTTCAAGAAGGTCTACGCCATGACCGAGAAACTCTCCATCGTGAACGACCCTGACCTCTGGATGGACTACGGTCACCTTCAGGAGAGCGACCATTTCTATTATATGTGCACCAAGTTCTTCTCCGACGGAGAAGTGCATAAGTACTTTAACCCGTACGATACCCCGTACGAGGCTTTTATCAACTATATGAACGTGATTTCCGACTTCCAGATCCGCCTGGACGAGAAACGTGCGGCCCTGGATGTGAAGGAAACCGCCCAAGAAGAGCTTAAGAAGGCTCCCAAGCCTGTGCGGAAGAAAGTGGTGAAGAAGAAATAAAGCTCAATGACACAAAAGAAAGCAATTTTACAGCCGGACTATCTATTTGAAGTCAGTTGGGAGGTTTGCAACAAGGTGGGCGGTATCTATACCGTGATTGCCACCAAGGCCCTCCATTTACAGTCCCAGTTGGGACGTCGCCATATATTCATCGGCCCGGATGTCTGGATGCACCGCACCGGCAACCCGGATTTCCTGGAGGATACGCGTCTGTACCGTTCCTGGAAGGAGCAGGCCCGCAGTGAAGGCCTGGTGTTCCGCGTGGGCCGCTGGAATATCCCCGGCAGCCCGGTGGCTATCCTCGTAGACTACAAGCAGCATCTCCCGCAGGCCGATGATATCCTGGGAGAGCTGTGGAGAGATTTTGGAGTGGACTCCCTCTCCGGCAACTGGGACTATAAGGAATCGGCCGTGTTCGGTTATCTGGCCGGCAAGGTGGTGGAGAGCTTCTACCATTACAACCTCAAGGGAGGGGAGAAGGTAGTGGCCCAGTTCCACGAGTGGCAGACCGGCGCCGGTGTGCTGTACCTCAAGCATTCGGACGTTCCCGTGGCCACGGCGTTCACGACGCACGCCACCATGATGGGCCGATGCCTGGCCGGTAACAACCTGCCCCTGTACGACAACCTGACCCAATACAACGGAGACGAGATGGCCCGCCGCTTCAACGTGACGGCTATCTACTCCCTGGAGAAGAAATCGGCCCAGAATGCGGATGTCTTCACCACCGTGAGCGACATTACCGCCAAAGAGTGCGCCCAGTTCCTGGAGCGCCCTGTGGACGTGGTAACGCCCAATGGTTTTGAGAACAGCTTCACACCCGCCTCGGACGAAGATTATGTCCGCCTGCACGACGCCGCCCGCGACCGCCTGGCCCAGGTGGCATCGGCCATGTGTGCGGAGGAAGTGCCTTCCAATTCCGTATTCATCGGTATTGGTGGCCGCTACGAGTTCCGCAACAAGGGTATCGATGTGTTTATCGACGCCCTGAGCAAGCTCAACAAGTCTGGCTACAACGGCCGGAGCATCCAGGCCTTCATCATGATTCCTTCCGGCCATCACGGACCGGACAAGGAACTGGTGGCCAAACTGGCTGGAGAAGGGAATCCCGACTACCAGACCCAGGTTTCGCACGTCCTGATGAATGCCGAATATGACACGATTACCCATTATCTGCGGGACAGGGACCTGGTCAATGCCATCGGAGACAAGGTAAAGGTATACTTCATTCCTTCCTACCTCAATGGAGACGACGGAGTATTCAACATGAAGTACTACGACCTCCTCTGCGGCCTGGACCTGGCCATGTTTCCGTCTTACTACGAACCTTGGGGATATACTCCGCTGGAGGCCCTGGCCTTCCGCATCCCCACCCTGACCACCACCCTGGCCGGCTTTGGCATGTGGGTGCGTTCCCACTACAAGGGAAAACACCCTGGCATCACGGTCCTGGACCGCGACGACAGCAACTACGACCAGGTAGTGGACGGCGTACAGAAGCGCGTGGAAGAGATCGCCGCCCTGGAGCTTCCGGAGCGCGGCAAGTACCGGGAGAATGCCCGGGAAGTGGCCCAGATCGCCCTCTGGGACAACCAAATCAAGTATTATCAGGAGGCCTACTCCCTTGCCCTTGAGAAGGTAAAGGATCAGCTGGACTCCTACAAATCCCAAAAGAAAACTATGCAGTATTTTAAAGCCGACGTTACCAGCCCCAACTGGAGGAGCATCCTGGTGACCCGACATCTCCCCGAAAAGCTTTCCCGTCTGGAGAAGCTTTCCAAGAACCTCTGGTGGTGCTGGAACGAGAGTGCCAAGGACCTGTTCAAGTCCATTGACCCCGAAGTGTGGCACCAGAGCGGACACAACCCGCTGGTAGTGCTGGATACCGTCAGTATCAAGCGTTTCCAGCAGCTCTCGGAAGACGAAGACTTCCTCGCCCGCATGAAAGCCGTGCTGGACGAGTTCGATACCTATATGGCCGCCAAGGCCCAGCGCAAAGACCCTTCCATCGCTTACTTCTGCATGGAGTACGGTCTGGACACGTCGCTCAAGATCTACAGCGGCGGTCTGGGTATCCTGGCCGGTGACTACCTCAAGGAAACCTCTGACATGAACACCAACCTGGTGGCCGTGGGTCTGCTGTACCGTTACGGCTATTTCACCCAGGTGATCAGTGCCCAGGGTTATCAGGTGGCCAATTACGACGCCCAGGACTTCACCAAGATCCCGGCTGTTCCCGTGATGGACAAGGAGGGTAACTGGGTCACCACCTCTGTGGCCTTCCCGGGCCGCAACCTCACCGCCCGCCTCTGGAAGGTGGAAGTGGGAAGGACGGACCTCTACCTCATGGACACTGACTATGAGGCCAATACCCCCGAAGACCGCGAGGTTACCTATCACCTCTACGGCGGCAGCTGGGAGAACCGCCTCAAGCAGGAACTCCTGCTGGGTGTGGGCGGTATCCGCGCCCTCCGCAAGCTGGGCCTGAACCCGCAGGTCTATCACTGCAACGAGGGTCACGCCGCCTTCATCGGCCTGGAGCGTCTGCGCGAGTACATCGAGCACGACAACCTGGACTTCTCCGAGGCCCTGGAAGTGGTGAAAGCCAGCTCTCTGTTCACTACCCATACGCCCGTTCCCGCCGGTCACGATGCCTTTGACGAGGCCATGCTGCGCCAGTATATCGGCCACTATCCCGCCCGTCTCAAGGTGGACTGGGAGACCCTGATGTCGCTGGGTAAGGACAACCCCCTCAACCCGGACGAGAAGTTCTCCATGAGCAACCTGGCCGCCAACATTTCCCAGAACGTGAACGGTGTTTCCATGCTGCACGGCAAGGTGTCGCAGGACATCTTCTCCCATATGTATCCCGGTTACCTGCCGGAGGAACTCTTTGTGAGCTACGTCACCAACGGTGTGCATTATCCCACATGGTGCGCTCCCGAGTGGAAGCCGGTACACGCCAAGGTGTTCGGCCCTGAGTTTGCCACCCACCACTACGACAAGAGATGCTTCGAAGGCATCTATGAGGTGCAGGACAGCGAGGTGTGGTCCGTGAAGAAGGAACTCAAGGCCAAGCTCATTGCCTTCGTCCGTGAGCGCCTGCAGGACAAGACCCTGTCGGATCATTACAGCCCGTCCCAGATTGTGACCATCCTGGAGAACCTTCGAGACGACGTTCTCACCATCGGTTTCGCCCGTCGTTTTGCCACGTACAAGCGCGCTACGCTGCTGTTCCGTGACCTGGACCGCCTGGACAAGATAGTGAACAATCCCACCCAGCCCGTTCAGTTCCTGTTTGCCGGTAAGGCCCATCCCGCCGACAAGGCCGGTCAGGACCTCATCAAGCAGATTGTGGACATCTCCAAGGATCCCCGTTTCATTGGCAAGATTGTGTTTGTACCCGGTTACGACATTACCCTGGCCAAGCGCATGGTCCAGGGCGTGGATGTGTGGATGAACAACCCTACCCGTCCCCAGGAAGCTTCCGGTACTTCCGGTGAAAAGGCTGCCATGAATGGAACCATGCACTTCTCCGTGCTGGACGGCTGGTGGGTGGAAGGCTACAAGGAAGGCGCCGGATGGGCCCTTCCCATTGAGCAGGCCTACGAAGACGACAACTTCCAGAACGAGCTGGACGCCGCCACCATCTACCAGATCCTGGAGAACGACATTGCCCCTGCCTATTATAATGTAGACCGCACCACGGGCCGAAGCTCCGAATGGATTGGCTATATCAAGAACACCATTGCCCAGGTGGCTTGCAACTTCACCACCAACCGCATGCTCACGGACTACATCAACCAGTACTACGAGCCCCAGTCCAAGGGTGCCGCCGCCATGCTGGCCGACGATTTCAAACTGGCCCGCGAACTGGCTGCCTGGAAGAACCGCGTGCGCCGCGAGTGGGAAAATGTGCAGCAGACCTGGCGTTCCGTCCCGGAAACATCCTACGACATCACTCAGTCCAAGCCGTATACGGCTTCTATGAAATTGCAGCTGGGTGGCCTGAAGCCCGAAGATGTGGGCGCAGAGGTGGTATTCGCCCAGACGGACAAACACGGCAAACTGCATATTGTGGAGGTTCAGCCGTTCAAGTTTGTCTCCTGTAAGGACGGTGAGGCCACTTATGAGGTGAGCATGTTGCCGGAGAAGACCGGTGCCTATCAGGTGGGCGCCCGTGTCTTTGCCAAGAACCCGCTCCTGGCCCATCGCCAGAGCTTTGAGTGCGTGAAGTGGCTGTAGTAACCACCGGCTTTTTTGACGGAGTCCATCTGGGCCACCGTCATGTATTGGAGACCGTGGTCTCCTCTGCCCGCGAAAGGGGAGAGGAGGCCATCGTTGTCACATTCTGGCCCCATCCCAGGACCGTTCTGCAGCAGGATGCCCGGGATTTCCGCATCCTGAGCTCCCTGGAGGAGAAGAAGATGCTCCTGGAGGCCAATGGCATCGACCGGGTAGAGGTGCTCCCATTCACCCGGGAGTTTGCCGCCATGAAGGCCGAAGATTACCTGCGCATGCTTCGCAAGAACTACGGCGCCACCCTGGTGGTCATGGGCTACGACAACCGCATCGGCTCCGACCATCTCACCGCTGCGGCGTGTGCAAAACTGCCCGAATTTGCACACCGGATGGACTTTTCGGTGCTCTCGTGTGCGGAACTGCCCGATTTCGCACACGGCGGGGCCGTTTCCAGCACGCAGATCCGTCATGCCCTGGAAGAAGGGGACATTGAGCGGGCCAACGGCATGCTGGGTTATGAGTACGGATTATATGGTGTGGTAGTGGCCGGCAACCGGCTGGGAAGGACCATCGGATTCCCTACCGCCAACATGCAGTTGTACGAGCCGCTCAAACTGGTTCCCCTGAATGGCGTTTACGCCGTTGAGGTGGAAGTGCTGGGCCAGAAATACAAGGGCATGTGCAACATTGGCATGAGACCCACCGTGGATGGGAAGGTCCGTACCATTGAGACGCACATTCTGGATTTCGATGAGGACATTTACGGCCTTCCGCTGCGAATCCGCTTCCAGCGCCGCATCCGCGACGAGCGAAAATTCCCTTCTTTGGAGGCACTCAAAGAGCAGTTGTCAAAAGACCGGCTGAGTATCCGTATTTAACCGCTTTTTTACGTATTGTCTAGTTTTAGGGGCCTTTTTTACTTATTGTTAAGTTATAAAGGCTCTTTTTCTTTTTTTGAATCATAGGAATTTTGTTTTTAGCACATGGGCTGGGGGCCTGTGTGCTAACTTTGCACGTATCTCTCACTAATCTGAGAACAAACACGAATTGGAATACAAACTTTGTGTTGATATTGATCCCTTAGCGTTGGTACCTGCGCCGTGACGGTGCGGGTACCTTTCTTTTTGTTTTCCGAAAATAATTCCCTATCTTTGTACGGACATAAAGCTCGACGGCCATCATCGGTCGTCGGCTGTTTTTTTGACAAAACTAAAAACGTAATATCAATGCCCATTGAGATGATGACTCAGGCCGGTCTTGACAAGCTCAAGCAGGAACTGGCCGAAGCACTGGCCCAGCGGCCGGTGATTTCCGCAGCCATTGCGGAAGCCCGTGAGAAGGGAGACCTCTCCGAGAACGCAGAGTACGACGCCGCGCGTGATGCGCAGGGTCTGCTGGAGGTAAAGATTGCCCGTCTCAAGGAAAAGGTGGCCAATGCCCGCGTGATTGACGAGAGCAAGCTGTCGGCCGATACGGTTCAGCTCCTCTCCAAGGTCAAGGTGCGCAACACCGCCAACAAGATGGTGATGAACTTCCAGATTGTCCCCGAAACCGAGGCCGATTTCTCCAAGGGCCTGCTGGCTGCCACCACGCCCATCGGCAAAGCCCTCATGGGCCACGGCAAAGGAGATGTCGTTGAGGCCAAGGTGCCCAGCGGCGTCATGAAGTTTGAAATCCTGGAAATTTCCCTCTAGTTAGTTATGGCAACCATTTTCACCAAGATAGCCCAGGGAGAGATTCCCTCCTACAAGTGCGCGGAAAACGAAGATTTCTACGCTTTCCTGGATATTTCCCCGCTGGCCAAGGGACACACGCTCGTGATCCCCAAGCACGTGGAAGACGACTATATCTTCCACCTGGACGCCAAGACCTACGAAGGCCTCTGGGCCTTTGCCCGCAAGGTGGCCGTGGCCCTCAAGGCCGCCGTGCCTTGCCAGCGCGTAGGCGTGGCCGTACTGGGTATGGAAGTGCCCCATACGCATATCCACCTGGTTCCGCTCCAGACCGAGGGAGACCTGGACTTCCGCAAGGCCAAGCTCCAGCTGGAGCCCGAGGAGATGAAAACCATTGCCAATAAAATATTTGCCGAGTATGAAAAGCTCTAAGCTGCTGGCCGCCGCAGCCCTGGTGCTGCTCTCCGCCGCCTGCGGAAAAAATACCAAGATTGAAGGAACCCTTTATGAGACGCCTGGCAGCCAGGTGATTGTAAAGCTGCTGGACGTGAACCGTTTCCAGGTTCTGGACTCCGTAAAGACGGATGCCAAGGGCCACTTCTCCTATTCCCTGGACATCAAGAAGGCCCAGCCTGAGTTTGTCTATCTCTACTACGGAGACCGCCAGATTGCCTCCCTCCTGCTGCAGAAGGGCGACAAGGTAAAGGTACAGACCGACACCCTGGGCGTATACAATGTAGAAGGCTCCGAGGAATCCAACAAACTCCAGAAAGTAGAGCAGGAGTACAATACCTTTATCCGCGATATGGAGCGCATCATTGCCCGTGAGTCGGATCCGGAGGCTTCCCTGAGCCGCCGTTACGTAACCTATTACAGAGACCGTGTGGCCTATGTGATGGGCAACACCAAGTCCCTCACCGTGGTTCCCGTGCTGTTCCAGCAGGTGAACCCCACCTTCCCGGTGTTTGGCCAGCCCACGGACGGCATTATGATGCAGGCCGTATGCGATTCCCTCAAGACCGTTTATCCCGAGTCCCGCTACGTGAAGGCCCTGGAGAAAGAGGCCCAGCGCCGCATCAACATCCTGGACGTGAACGCCAAGCTGCAGGATGCAGAGGAAATTGGCTTCATTGACATCACCCTCCCCGGTATTGACGGCAAGAACATCCAGCTCTCCGACAAACTGGGCAAGGTGACCATGGTCTACTTCTGGCAGGCTACGGCCCAGCAGAAGATGTTTAACCTGGATGCCCTGGTGCCCATCTACGAGCAGTTCCATGGCAAAGGCTTCGAGGTGTATGCCGTCTCCCTGGACAGCGACAAGGCTGCCTGGGCTTCTGCCATCCGCAACCAGCAGCTGCCCTGGGTGAACGTATGCGACACCCGCGGTGCCCAGTCGCCCTATGTGGCTTCCTACGGCATTGGCAGCCTGCCCATGGTGTGGTTCATTGTAGACGGCAACGTGGACGGTGAAGCCAAGGTGCGCAACGCTGCCGACATCCGCGACTACCTGCGTAAAAAGCTCTAATGGCCCGCATCCTTCTCATTGAGACATCTACTTCGGTCCTGTCCGTGGCATTAGCCGTTGACGGGACCGTTGTGGCAGAACGCATCTGCCGGGAGCCCCGCATGCAGGCAGCCCTCACCGCCCCGCTGGTGAAGGAGGTGCTGGACGAGGCCGGCCTTAAGGCCCCGGACTGCGACGCCATAGCCGTAAGCTCCGGCCCCGGTTCCTACACGGGCCTGCGCGTGGGCGTGTCCACCGCCAAGGGCCTGGCCTTTGGCGCCGGGAAGCCCCTCATCGCCGTGGGTACCCTGGACGTGTTGGTGGATGGCGTCATGGCCAACACCGATCGGCCCTCTTTTATCGTTCCCATGATCGACGCCCGGCGCATGGAGGTGTACACCGCCGTTTATAACGCGGCAGGGGAGCGGCTTACGGAGATCGAATCCCATATCATCGGCCCGGAATCCTTTGCCCCTTATCTGGAAAAAGGGAAGGTCCTTTTTGTGGGAGACGGCGCCCTCAAGGGAAAGGATGTCATTGCACATCCCAACGCCCGTTTTGAAGAGGCGTTCCCGCTGGCCAGGTACATGGCACCTCGGGCCCAGAAGGCCTTTGAAGAGGGAAAATTTGAAAATCTAGCGTACTTCGAACCCTTCTATCTGAAGGACTTCATTCCTACCACGCCTAAGAAGCTATTGTAAGCAGCTGCTTGAGGTAGGGAAATACGAAATAGCCAAAGTCTTTGAGAGCTCCGTAGAGCAGGGAATCCTGCAATACGGGGCTTTTTACAAGGTTGAACTTGACGTTCACCGTATCGAACATGATAATGAAAAGGCCGATGAGGATGGCCGATATGGCAATGCTGAACGCCAGGCCCAGCACCTTGTTGAGCCATCCCAGGGAGGCTTTCTCTACGGCAGAGGTAATGAGCTTGGCAAAGAACAGGACAATGAGCAGCACGCCCACCAGCACGGCGGCGAAGCCCAGGATGTTGAGGACGGTCTGGGAGACGTTGAGATACTGGGACAGCCATGCGCAGGCGGCTCCGGAAAACTTGAAAGCCAGATACACGCTTAGCACAATTCCAACCAGAGTGACGGCCTGCTCCAGCAGCCCTTTGGAAATGCCCCGGAGGATGCCCGGAATAAAGAGGATAAGGATAACAATATCCAGTGTGTTCATGGCTTGCCTAAATCAGTATTAATTTCTATCTTTGTAGAATATTTAGGATACAAAATTAACAAAAAATATGACATTTAAAGAATACAAGGGGCTGGATTTGACCGAATGTGGGAACAATGTCCTGCAGCGCTGGAAGCAGATGCATGCTTTTGAGCGCTCGCTGGAACTGCGTGAAGGGGCCCCTGAGTTCATTTTCTTCGAGGGACCGCCCAGCGCCAACGGCATGCCCGGCATCCACCATGTGATGGCCCGTTCCATCAAGGACGCCATCTGCCGCTATAAGACACAGACCGGTTACAAGGTCAACCGCCGCGCCGGCTGGGACACCCACGGCCTCCCCGTAGAACTGGGCGTAGAGAAGAAACTGGGCATCACCAAAGCCGATATCGGAACCAAGGTTTCCGTAGCAGAATACAACGCCACCTGCCGCAAGGAGGTGATGAAATATACCAAGGAGTGGGTCAATATGACCGAGCGCGTAGGTTACTGGGTAGACATGAATGACCCTTACATCACCTACGACAACCGTTACATCGAGACCCTCTGGTACCTTCTCAAGAAGATTTACAACAAGGGCTTGCTGTATAAGGGCTATACCATTCAGCCGTACTCTCCCACGGACGGTACGGGCCTGAGCTCCCATGAGCTCAACCAGCCCGGCTGCTACAAAGACGTAAGCGACACCACCGCCACCGTGCAGTTTGAGGTGATCAAGGACGGCGTTTCCCAGCCGCTCTACGGCACTTACGTGTTCCCGGTCTATTTCCTGGCCTGGACCACCACGCCCTGGACCCTCCCGTCCAACACCGCCCTGTGCGTAGGACCGGAGATCGAGTACGTCCGCGTACTGTCCCTCAACCCTTACACCGGAGCCCCCGCCGTATACGTGCTGGCCAAGGATCTGGTAAGCACCTGGTTCAACCCCAAGGGAGAAAACGTTCCCCTGGAGAGCTACCAGAAGGGAGACAAGGTGGTTCCCTGGAAGCTCCTGGGCGGCAGCTGGAAAGGCTCCGAACTGGTGGGCATCCGCTATCACCAGCTCATTCCCTGGTTCAAACCGGACGGAGAGTCCTTCCGCGTGATCTCCGGAGACTATGTAACCACCTCCGAAGGTACGGGCATCGTACACATTGCCCCCACCTTTGGTGCAGACGATAAGCGTGTGGCCGCTGCCGCCGGCATCGGTGCCATCATGCCCATCGACAAGGACGGCAATCCCCAGGCCCAGGTAGACCGCCAGGGCCGCTTCTTCCGCCTGGAAGACATGGATCCCGCCTATGCCGCCACTGTAGATCCCTCCTACAAGGAATATTCGGGCCGATACGTCAAGGCCGGCTACAAGCAGTACTTCGAGCACGTTGAGGAAGAAGGAACCCTGGATATCGACCTCTGCGTCATGATGAAGGCCGATGGCAGAGCCTTCAAGGTGCTCAAGCACGTGCACAGCTATCCGCACAGCTGGAGAACGGACCTTCCCGTCCTGTACTATCCGCTGGACAGCTGGTTCATCAAGGCATCGGCCGTGAAGGACGAGATGGTCAAGCTCAACCAGCAGATTGTCTGGAAGCCTGCCTCTACCGGTACCGGCCGCTTTGGCCAGTGGCTGGAGAACATCCAGGACTGGAACCTGAGCCGCAGCCGCTACTGGGGCACCCCGCTGCCCATCTGGCGCACGGAAGACGGCAAGGAAGAGATTTGCATCGGCTCCGTCAAGGAACTCTATGCAGAGATTGAAAAGGCCGTGGCCGCCGGTATCATGTCCTCCAACCCGCTCAAGGAGAAGGGCTTTGATCCGGAAGACATGAGCCTGGAGAACTACAACAAGATAGACCTCCACCGCCCCGTGGTGGACGAGATTTTCCTCGTGTCCCGCAGCGGTAAAAAGATGACCCGTGAGACAGACCTCATAGACGTGTGGTTCGACTCCGGAGCCATGCCTTATGCCCAGGAAGGCCTCCGCAACCTCGGCAGCCCCGCCTTTGGTGCCACGGCAGACTTCATCGCAGAAGGCGTGGACCAGACCCGCGGCTGGTTCTATACCCTGCACGCCATCCACACCATGATCTCCGGAACGCCCGCCTTCAAGCGCGTGATTTCCAACGGCCTGGTGCTGGACAAGAACGGCAACAAGATGAGCAAGCGCCTGGGCAATGCGGTAGATCCGTTCATGGCCCTGGATACGTACGGTGCAGATGCCCTGCGCTGGTACATGCTCACCAACGCCGAGCCCTGGGACAACCTCAAATTTGACGAATCCGGAGTAGCCGACGTCCGCCGCAAGTTCTTCGGCACGCTCTACAATACCTACGCCTTCTTTGCCCGCTACGCCAACATCGACGGCTGGCAGCCTTCGGCCCATGAAGGCAAACCCACCACGGAGCTGGACCGCTGGATCCTTTCCAAGCTCAACAGTGTCATCCGTGACGTCCGCGCCGCCTACGAAGACTACGACGTCAAGAGCGCCGGCCGTATCCTGGAGAACTTCGTCTGCGACGACGTTTCCAACTGGTACGTTCGCCTCAACCGCGCCCGTTTCTGGGCCGGCGAGATGACGGAAGACAAGAAGGCCGCCTACAGCACCCTGTACACCGTCCTCAAGGACGTGGCCGTCCTGGCCGCCCCCATTGCTCCGTTCTACATGGACCAGCTGTACTGTGACTTGGTACCCGATGCCGGATCCGTGCACTTTGTCCTGATGCCGCAGCCTCAGTCCGAGCTGGTGGACAAGGACCTGGAAGAGCGCATGGCCCTGGCCCAGCTCGCTACCTCCCTCATCCTGGGTATCCGCAAGAAGGTGAACATCCCCGTAAGGCAGCCGCTGCAGAAGGTGATGATCCCCGTGATCTCGGAGAAGGTCCGCGCCGCGCTGGATTCCGTCAAGGGCATCGTGCTGCCGGAAGTGAACGTGAAGGAGATGGAGTTTGTAGAGGATACCACCGGCATCATGACCCTCCGTATCAAGCCCAACTTCAAGGTGCTGGGTAAAACGTACGGAGCCCGTATGAAAGAGATTGCCGCCGCTTTCGCCAACCTGGAGCAGCCCGTGATTGCCGCCATCCAGAAGGCCGAAACGGAAGGCACGCCCTATACCCTCGCTCTCCCTGGAGGAGACGTGATTCTCAGTCCCGGAGACTATGCCATTTCCTCGGAAGACGTGGAAGGCTGGCAGGTGGCTTCCGAAGGCTCTCTCACCGTGGCCCTGGACGTGGAAGTAACCCCCGAGCTCAGAAAGGAAGGCCTTTCCCGAGAACTGGTGAACCGCATCCAGAACCTCCGCAAGAGCTCCGGATTTGAAGTCACAGACCGCATCCACACCATGGTCTACTCCAATGACAAGGGTCTCTCCGAAGCCCTGCAAGTGTTCGGAGATTATGTGAAGGCCCAGACACTTTCGCTGTCCATCGGCCTGGAAGCTTTTGAAAAAGCTCCGGCAGATGCCGCGGAGGTAGAATGGACCGAAGGTACTATCAAGCTAACTATCAAACGCTAAGGATATGGAAGAGAACAACAAAACCCGCTATTCTGACGAGGAACTCGAGGAGTTCCGCGGCATTATCAACGAGATGT
>CAMVJR010000027.1 GCA_947167855.1 uncultured Bacteroidales bacterium | reverse complement strand
CCGGCCGATCCGGACGACAGCAAGAACGCCATGGTGGAAATCCGCGGCGGCACCGGCGGTGACGAAGCCGCCATCTTTGCCGGAGACCTGTTCCGCATGTATCAGCACTTTGCGGAGCGCCGCGGCTGGAAGCTGGAAATCACCGACCAGGCTCCCGGCACCTCCGGCGGCTACAAGCAGATTGTATTCAAGCTCTCCTCCTCCACCGACGGCGTATACGGCGTGATGAAGTACGAATCCGGCGTGCACCGCGTACAACGCGTGCCCCAGACGGAGACCCAGGGCCGCATCCAGACATCGGCCGCTTCCGTAGCCGTATTCCCGGAAGCTGGTGAGTTTGACATTGAACTGAACCCGGCCGATATCCGCAAGGACCTCTTCTGCGCATCCGGCCCCGGCGGACAGGGAGTGAACACCACCTATAGTGCCGTCCGCCTTACCCACATCCCTTCCGGCATTGTGGTGCAGTGCCAGGAGGAGCGTTCCCAGCTCAAGAACCTGGACCGCGCTATGGAAGAGCTCCGTACCCGTCTGTACAATATGGAACACCAGAAATACCTGGACGGCATTGCCGCCAAGCGTAAAACCATGGTGAGCACCGGTGACCGTTCGGCCAAGATCCGTACCTACAACTATCCTCAGGGCCGCGTAACGGACCACCGCATAGGCTGGAGCATGTACAACCTGCCCGTGTTCATGGACGGTGATATCCAGGAGTGCATAGACCAGCTGCAGATAGCAGAAAACGCAGAACGTCTTAAAGAAGCAGGGGAGGAAGCATAATATGGCACGCAACCCCGAAGAACTCAAGGCGCTGGGCCACAAGGCCGAATACAGCCAGAATTACGCTCCCGAGGTGCTGGAAACCTTTGAGAACCAGCATCAGGACAATGACTACTGGGTGCGTTTCAACTGCCCGGAATTCACCACGCTGTGCCCCATCACGGGGCAGCCGGACTTTGCGGAAATCCGCATCAGCTATGTGCCGGATGTGAAGATGGTGGAGTCCAAATCTCTGAAACTGTACCTGTTCAGCTTCCGCAGCCACGGAGATTTCCACGAAGACTGCGTGAACACCATTATGAAGGACCTCATTAAGCTGATGGATCCCAAATACATTGAGGTGACGGGCTTCTTCACGCCGCGCGGCGGCATCTCCATCTACCCCTACGCCAATTACGGTCGCCCCGGGACCAAGTGGGAAAAACTGGCCGAAGACAGATTATTCAGACACGAATAGTATTATTGTTTAGGCGTAAGCGCCACGGTGATTTGGGCCTGGGCGCAGAGCTTACCGGAAACCGAAAGGGTGGCATCACAGACGTAGATGCTGCCCTTTTTCTCTACCAGGGTGCAGGTGGTCTCGCAGGTGTCTCCCGGTTTTACCATGCCGCGAAACTTGACCCCGTCCATTCCCCGGTAAACTACCAGGTGGTCTTTGAACACTTCGGGGTAGAGCTGGCAGGTACTCTGGGCCATGATTTCACAGAGAATCACGCCCGGCACAATGGGATTGCCGGGAAAATGCCCCCGGCAAAAGAAAGGGTCTTCCGGTATTTGGAACCAGGCATGGCCCACACCGTCGGCCCCCATTTCTGTCCGATCCAGCAGGAGCATGGGCTCCCGGTGGGGGATCAGGTTTTTGATTTCTTCCTTATTCATGGTAAGGTCTGAAGGCTACGCAGGCGTTGTGACCGCCAAAGCCGAAGGAGTCGGAAATGCCAATGGTAAGGTCCGTCTTGAGGGCTACGTTGGGGGTGTAGTCCAGGTCGCATTCCGGGTCCGGCGTGTCCAGGTTGATGGTGGGCGGGCAAATGCCGTCCCGGAGGGCCATGACGGTGGCAATGGCCTCTGCCGCGCCGGCCGCGCCAAACATATGACCGGTCATGGACTTGGTGGAGGAGATATGGGCCTTGTAGGCGTAGTCTCCCATGGCTACCTTGTAGGCCAGGGTTTCGGCCACGTCGTTGAGTTTGGTGCCGGTGCCGTGGGCGTTGATGTAGAGGTTGTCCTTGGCGGCGTCAAAGCCGGCCTCGGTGAGGGCGTCCTTGATGGACTGGGCCTGGGTGCTGGCATCCGGGCGGGGAGCCGTGGCGTGGTAGGCGTCGCAGGTGTTGCCGTATCCTACCATTTCTCCGTAGATGGTGGCGCCGCGCTCCAGGGCGTGGTCCAGGGATTCCAGGATGAGGACGGCGGCACCGTCACCCATCACAAAGCCCTGGCGGTTGGCGTTGAAGGGCAGAGAAGAGTAGGCGGGATCCGTGGCGCGGGTAAGGGCCTTGGCGTTGAAGAAGCCGGCCACGCCGATGGGAATGGAGGCGTGCTCGGCTCCGCCGGCGATGATGGCGTCGGCATAGCCGTGGCGGATGGCGCGGAACGCTTCGCCGATGCAGTGGGAAGAGGTGGCACAGGCCGTCACAATGTCCAGGCACGGGCCCTTGGCCTGGTGCTTGATGGCGATGTGGCCGGCGGCGATGTTGGAGATCATGGTGGCAATGAACAGCGGAGAAATCCACTTGCCGGTGGGGTCTTCAATCATCTTCTGGGTCTCGCGGAACTGGACCTCGAAACCGCCGATGCCGGAGCCTACATATACGCCCAGGCGGAAGGGGTCTATGTTGCTTCCTTCGCCTTCGGTGATGAGGCCGGACTGCTTCATGGCCTGCCAGGCGGCCGCCATTCCGTAGAGGGTGAAGTTGTCCTGCTTGCGGATAAAGGGTTTGTCCATTCCGTAATCTTCGGCATTGAAATCCTGCACTTTGCCGGCAAAGGTGACGGGCATGTCCTTGAAGGCTTCTACGTATTTGATGCCGCAGACTCCGTTAATCAAGTTCTTCCAGTAGGTGTCTACATCATTTCCCAGGCAGGAAATAACACCCATGCCGGTTACCACTACACGTTTCGGTTCCATATATTATCTAATTATTAATCAGTTGATGGGCTGTTGACAAGCGTTTTTCGGCCCCGCCTATGATGTCTTCCACAATGGCGGCGGCGGGTTCGGTGCGGGTAATCAGGCCCGCGACTTCGCCGGCGAGGAAACTACCTCCGGAGAGGTCTCCCTCAAAGACGGCTTTTCGGAGGGACCCGGTGCCAAAGGCGCGGATCTGCTCGTCCGTTACTTCCGGATCGGCCTCCATTTTGGCAAACTGCTTGGAGAAGGGCGTCTTGAGGCTGCGCACGGCGTCTCCCAGGCTCTTGCCGGTGACCATGGTTCCAATGTCGGAGGCCTTGATGAGCCGCTCTTTGTACACCGGGTGCACGCAGCACTCATCGGCCACCAGGAAACGCGTTCCCACCTGTACGCCGCAGGCGCCCAGCATGAAAGCGGCCGCTGCGCCGCGTCCGTCAAAGATACCGCCGGCTGCCAGCACGGGGATGCTCACGGCATCTACCACCTGGGGGACCAGGGCCATGGTGTGGGTGTCTCCCACATGGCCGCCGGACTCTGCGCCTTCCGCTATGACGGCGGTAGCGCCCAGCTCCTGCATCTTGAGGGCATAGGCCACGGAGGCCACTACCGGAATTACCTTGATTCCAGCCGCTTTCCAGGCCTCCATGTAGGGGGCGGGGGAGCCGGCTCCGGTGGTGACGATGCCCACGCCTTCCTCTATCACCAGGGCGGCAATGTCGGCCGCATTGGGGGCGGCCAGCATGATGTTCACGCCAAAGGGCTTGGAGGTAAGCTCCCGAGCCTTGCGGATTTCCTTCCGGACGGCTTCCGTGCCGGCATTGATGGAAGAGATGAGGCCCAGGCCGCCGGCGTTGGATACGGCTGCGGCCAGGCGGGCATCGGCTATCCATGCCATGCCTCCCTGGAAGATGGGCTTTTCAATCCCCAGAAGTTCCGTGATTGCGGTTTTCATATAAGTTTGCAAAGTTATGTATTTTCAAGGACATTACAAAAATTGGTATATCCCGAGTTTTTTAAGTATCTTCGCATACTATTTTTGTGAGAATCATGAAAACCACAGAACAAAGCTCTTACTACGAACACCTTGACGCGATGACCACCCGGGAGATCCTGGAGGGTATCAATGAGGAAGACCGCCGCGTGCCCGTGGCCGTGGCAGAAGCCATTCCCGCTATTGAAAAACTTGTTGACGGTATTGTAGAACGTGTCCCCAAAGGCGGCCGCGTCTTCTACACGGGCGCCGGTACCTCCGGTCGCCTGGGCATCGTAGATGCCTCTGAGATCCCGCCCACCTATGGCGTGCTGGACACCTTTATCGGCATTATGGCCGGTGGTGACGGTGCCATCCGCAACGCCGTGGAAGGCGCCGAAGACGACGCCGAGCAAGGCTGGCTGGACCTTCAGGAATTCAACCTTACCCCCAACGACGTGCTGGTGGGCATCACCGCTTCCGGCGGAGCCCCCTACGTGGTGGGCGCCATCAAGAAAGCCCGCGAGTTCGGCATGCTCACCGGTGCCATCACCAACAACGAGGGCAGCGCCGTGGCAGAGGCCGCAGAAGTGGCTATGGTGGCTAAAGTTGGTCCGGAATTTGTGACGGGTTCTACCCGCATGAAGTCGGGTACTTCGGCCAAGCTCATCCTCAATATGATTTCCACCGCCTCCATGATCCGTCTGGGCCATGTGAAGGGCAACAAGATGGTGGATATGCAGCTGACCAATAAAAAACTGGTAGACCGCGGAACCCGTATGATCATGGAAGGCACCGGCATCACGGACTACGAAGAGGCCAAGAGCATGCTTCTGAAATATGGCCAGGTGCGTGCGGCCGTAGACGCCTACAACAAGAACAAATAAACTATGTGGCAAAGAATCCAGACCCTGTATCTGCTTATCTCCACCGGCCTGGTGGCGGCCCTCTGCTTTGGAACCGCCTATAAGATAGCAACGCCGGACGGTTTTGTATCGGCCAGCTACTGGCAAATTGAGTCCCCCTATTTTGGTATTCTGCTGGGCCTGGTGGCATTCCTGATTGTGCTGGCCCTGGTGGTGTACAAATCCCGCATCCTGCAGATGCGCCTGGCGGTGCTCTCCGGCATCATGGCCCTGGGTATGCAGCTCTGGCTGGCCTATCTTTACTTTACCATGGAAGGTCCGGTGTTCCGCTGGACGGTCATCTTCCCGCTCCTGATCTGCCTGTCCAACCTGCTGGCAGCCCGAGGGGATTTCCAGGACCAGCTCATGGTAGAAAGCGCGTACCGCGTCCGTGAAAGAAGAAAGCGTAATAGAAAAAAATAATCGATCTATGAAACCTACACTCCTCGTTCTGGCTGCCGGCATGGGTAGCCGTTATGGCGGTCTCAAACAGATGGACGGCCTGGGTCCCCACGGGGAAACCATTATTGACTACTCCATCCACGATGCTGTGGAAGCCGGTTTTGGCAAGGTAGTCTACATTGTGCGCGAATCTTTCAAAGCCCAGATGGAAGAGGCTGTGAAAGAAAAGTACGCCGGTGTCAAGACGGTAGACGGAGAACCCCTCCAGTTTGTCTTCGTAACCCAGGAACTCGATAAGATTCCTGCCGGTTTCACCGTTCCCGAGACCCGCGTAAAGCCCTGGGGCACCGCCCACGCCGTGATGATGGCCGCCGGTGTCATTAACGAGCCCTTTGCCGTGATCAACGGTGACGACTTCTACGGCAAGCAGTCCTTCAAGATCCTGGGAGACTGGTGCCGCGCTCACGCCAACACCAAGGGCCAGTACTGCATCATCGGTTTCGAGCTGGAGAACACGCTCAGCGAGAACGGCAGCGTATCCCGCGGCATCTGCTCCTACGACGCCAAGGGCAACCTGACGGACGTGGTAGAGCACCTGGAGATTGCCAAGGAGGCCGATGGAAAGGTCTACGGCAACAACTCCGCCAATGGCAAGACCCATGTAGAGCTGGCGGCCAAGGCCCTCTGCTCCATGAACATGTGGGGCTTCACCCCGGACTATTTCGCCAAGAGCGAGAAACTCTTCGAGGGCTTCCTCAAGGAAAACATCAACGAGCCCAAGAAGGAGTTCTATATCCCGTACGTGGTAGACGTGATTGTCAAGAACGGAGAGGGAGCCTGCGAGGTCCTGTCCACCCCGTCCCGCTGGTTCGGTGTCACCTATAAGGAGGACCGCCCGGGTGTGGTGGCCAAGTTTGCCCAGCTGGTAGAGCAGGGTGTTTATCCCAGCCCCCTGTATTGATATGGTCCCCGTTTTCAAGAAAGGCCGGAAGGTCAATAACTTTGACCTCTACGCCAACCATGCCTGGTACCTCCCGGGCGTGAAGGGAATGTTTGTCCTCCTGGGCTGGTTCCTGGTGGGTAACCTGCTGGCCAGCCTGCTGGTAGCCGTTTTTGCCCTGTTCGTACCCCAGGAAGTCGTCATGGACTACAGCATGCTGGTGGTCTATCCGCTGTCTTTCCTCCCGGCCATGATGTATGCGGCCCAGAAGAGCCAGCGAAACAGCCTTTTCGAGACCGGCTACAAGCTCAACAGCAGCAACTTCGGCCCGTTCAAGGCCTGGCAGATGGTCCTCATCACCATTGTGCTCACCTACAGCTTCATGGTGGCGTTTGACTATCCCAACTACCTCAATTACAAGCTCACTACGCAGAACGGCATTATGAAGCAGTTCTACGATATGCTTATGGAAACCCTGTCCAAGATGACGGGCGGTCCTTTCTGGAGTTCGTTCCTGCTCACCGCCATCTTTGCCCCCATCTTTGAGGAGTGGCTCTGCCGCGGTATGGTCCTCAGAGGCCTTCTCACCAAGCTGAAACCCGGCTGGGCCATCGTCATCAGCGCCCTGTTCTTCGCCCTCATCCACATGAACCCCTGGCAGGCCCTCAATGCCTTTGGTATCGGCCTGGTAATGGGTTATGTGTACTATAAGACGGGCTCCCTGTGGCTCACCATGCTCATCCACTTTGTGAACAACGGTACGGCCGTGGTCCTGTCCCAGGTGTCCTCTCTGGAGGAGACGGATTACTGGATAGAGATTATCCCGGCCCCTGTTTACGTCGTCCTGTGCGTAGTGGGTGTCCTGGCCCTGGTGGCCTGCCTGTGGGCTTTCTACCGCATCCCGGTGGAGAACAAGTACGGCAATATGGATACCGTAACCCTTGAGGTAGAATAAGATGGAAGAGCAGAAGGACAGATGGGCCTGGCTCAAAAAGAGTGACCACAATTACCTGGTCCCCTTTGTGATTGTGACCACCACGCTGGTGGCCCTGTGGCTCCTGTTCTTCGCTCACAACAGCGTCCTCTCCTGGATCCGTGCCACCATGGAAGAGAAGAGCCAGCAAAAAGAGATGGCTCGCCTGAAGGAGGAAATTGAAGAGATGGACCGCGAGATCCAGAACCTCCGGAACAATCCGGACACCCTGGAAACCTTTGCGCGGGAAACCTATCACTTTGCCGCCCCGGGAGACGACGTATACATCGTAGAATAAAGCTTAACGAAAAACTTACAGTCCCCATCTGGAATGTTCCGGTTGGGGACTTTTTCGTTCCGGACACCAAAACGGTTTTCTGGTGTCGCCGTGACGATTTTTAGGCTGTCAGGACACCGCAAGGCACTTTTGGTGTCCGCTCGAAGGGTTACAGCAGCACAAAAATGGCCAGAAGGGCCACGCAGAATCCCTGTGCCTTCAGGCGCCGGCGGGTGACGTGACGGGTAGAGACAACCACGGGGTCATCGGCCACATCTTCCATAAAGGTGCCGGGGAAATGCCGGGCGCTCCATTTGTGCACCAATTCTCCATGATAGAAATACGTTCCGCCACCGTTGGAGCGGTTGAGCGTGATCAGGGTCTTGTAGTCGGAGAAATAGGGCTCTATATCGGGCGGAAGCGGACAGGCAGACAGGTCGCCGGGCAGGGCCGAAACCAGCAGGAGCGGACGGGCCGCGGAAGCCTGGGCCTGGCGGTAGTGCTGCTCCAGGAGGGCCCAATCGGCCTTGGCGGCGTCGTAGATGGAGAAAATCACCACTTTCCCGTGGACGGCCAGATTGTCCTGATAGACTCCGGCGGTGTCCCGGAAGCTGAGGATGGGAGCGCGGCGGTAGTCGGCTTCCTCTGCGCTTTCGTCCAGCGAAGCAAATAGCTGGGAGCCCCAGTTAAAGGCGGTGAAATCCACCACCGGGAGGTGCGTATTGCTGTAAACCGCCGCCAGGATGATGGCCAGGGTAGCCACCACGGCAGCCACCCGTTTGTGCCCCTTGGGCCGGCCAAATTCCTTGAACGGGGTAAAGGCTACCACAGCCAGCACCAGCAGCACCACGTTTTTCCAGAAACTCTGGGCATGGGTCAGGTGAATGGCCTGGCCAAAGCAGCCGCAATCCATAACCGGATTCTTAATCCAGAGGGCCAGCGTAAGGATGGTGAAAAAGCCCAGCAGCGAATACGTCAGGATGGCGGTGGTTTTGCGGAGCACGCCGGTAATGAGGCCGATAGCCACAAAGCATTCCAGGCAGGCCACGGCAATGCCCACGCCCTTGGAGATAGGGATTAGGGCCGACATTCCCAGGAACTTGAAGTACTCCGTGACGATGAGCATGGTTCCCACCGGGTCGCAGAGTTTGAGCAGTCCCGAAATGAGAAAGACTACTCCCAGGAACACGGCCGTATGGCGGCGGAATCTCTGATAGGCGGGCTTCATGCTAGATACGGGTCAACGGCGGCTTTCACTTCTTCGAAAATGGTATCCGGGGGCAGCATCTCTCCCTGCGGACCGGAGCAGTCTATGCGGCGGAACTTGGGGTCACGGGCCGTTTCGGCCACATACATGTCCCGCACGGCCTGCTGGAAAGCAATGGAGGCCTCGTGGATATCCTGGGCGCCGGAGAGATAGTTGCGGTCCTGGCCCTGGCGCTGGTTGTGCAGGCTCTGCTCCACAAAGGTAATGGGAACGTCCAGGAACAGGTTCAGGTCCGGTTCCGGGAGCTCGAAGGAGCCGTACTCGGTGTTGAAGATCCAGTCGCGGAGTTTGCGGCGCTCCTGCAGGTCCTGCAGCTTGGCGCACTGGTAGGCGATGTTGGAATAGACGTAGCGGTCCAGAAGGACGGTCTTTCCGGCTTCCAGGGCCTGGCGCATCACGGGAACGGCGCCGTGGCGGTCTTCTGCAAACAGGAGGGCCACCAGCTGCGGGTGAACCGCCTCGTTGCTGCCAAATTCTCCCCGCAGGAAACGGGAAATCAGGTCTCCGTACACCGGGGCCTCATAGCGCGGAAAATGAATGTACTCCAGCGATCCGCAGCGCTGGACCAAGTATTCTTTGAGCAGCCTGACCTGAGTGGACTTACCCGCTCCGTCCAGGCCTTCCAGTACGATGAGCATAGATAAAAATGTAGTGTGCAAAGATACTAAAAAATGTTGTATCTTTGACCCGATTTTAAACGAACGACAAATGAAAGAAATCTACTTTGCCGCAGGCTGCTTTTGGGGCGCCCAGCATTTCTTTGCCGGCGTGGACGGCGTGAAGGAAGCCGTGGCGGGTTATGCCAACGGAAACGGAGAGAACCCCTCCTATGAAGAAGTCTATACAGACACCACCGGCTTTGCCGAGACGGTGCGCGTCACCTACGACCCCAGGCGTATCGGCCTGAAGGAACTCACGGAGCTGTATTTCACCATCATCAACCCCCTGAGCCTCAACAAGCAGGGCGGAGACGTGGGCACCCGCTATCGCACGGGCGTATATTATAAGGATGAGGCCGACAAGGCCGAAGCCCTGCCCGTCTTCGAGGCCGTCTCCAAGCGCGTGGGAGCCCCGCTGGTGGTGGAACTGGAGCCGCTTCGCAACTTCTTCCTGGCCGAAGAACGCCACCAGGACTACCTGGACAAGAACCCTGACGGCTATTGCCACGTTCCGCTCAAGACCTTCCGCTACCTGCGTCTGTACCAGGACATCAAGCTCTTCCTGGGAGACGAGACCGACCCTGTGGCCCGTATGGCCAATCTGGTGGCCCTGGTTCACGAGCGTATGCATTTCTTCTGGACCGGATTCTACCGCGTACAGGGAGAACAGCTGGTGCTGGGACCTTTCCAGGGCCCGGAGGCCTGCTTCCGCATTGGTTTTGGAAAGGGCGTGTGCGGCAGCGCCTGGAAAGAGAAACGCACCCTGGTGGTGCCGGACGTAGAGGCCTTCCCCGGCCACATTGCCTGCTCTTCCCTCTCCCGCAGCGAGATTGTGGTGCCCGTCTTTGAAGGCGACACCGTCACGTCCGTCCTGGATATTGACAGCAAAGAATTAGCTACTTTTGACGCCACCGACGCCCTCTGGCTGGAAAAGATTGTAACCCTCCTGTGATAGGAAACATCCATATCATGGGAATCCTCAACCTCAACGAGGATTCCTTTTTTGCCGCCAGCCGCACCAAGGCCAACGAGGTAGCGGCCCGCGCCGCCCGGCTCTTTGAAGAAGGGGCCGATGTCATAGACCTCGGTGCCTGCTCCACCCGTCCCGGCTCCACCCAACCTGACGTGGAAGAAGAATGGTGCCGCCTGGAACCGGCCCTTAGGGAACTTCTGGAGGTAGAAGGATACTCCCTTCCGGGGGTCTGTGCACCCCCGCACCGAGGTAGGGGGAGGGGCCCGCAGATTTTTGGATATTTTCGGAGGGAGCTTGCTTCCGGAGAAAATGTTCAAAAAGCTGTGGAAGGGGCCGGAGTGAAGCGAAGCGAAACGGAGCCCCCCGGAAGGGAGTATCCTTCTATCTCTATAGACACTTTCCGGGCGGAGATTGTGCGGCGGACTTACGATACCATCGGCCCTTTCCTGGTGAATGACATATCGGCCGGTGAAATGGATCCTCAGATGCTGGAAACCGTTGGACGGCTGGGACTCCCTTATGTAGCCATGCATATGCGTGGCACTCCGGAGACCATGCAGAGCCTGACGGATTATGACGACGTGGTGGCGGAGGTAATCCGCTATTTCAAGGCATTTGACAAGAAGGCCCAGGATGCGGGCATCCGGGAGTGGATCCTGGACCCGGGCTTTGGCTTTGCCAAAACCATTGCCCAGAATTATGAGCTCATGAGGCGGCTTGGGGAAGTGTCCGAAGCCTTCCCGCAGGAAGTCCTGGTAGGGATTTCCCGCAAGAGCATGATCTATAAAGTTTTGGGCATCACTCCCGAAGAAGCGATGCCCGCAACACAAGTTCTGAATCTGGCGGCCCTTCAGGGCGGCGCCACCTGGCTCAGGGTGCACGATGTGATTCCCGCCGTGCAGACGGCCAAGCTCTTCCAGTCCCTGCAGGGACTTTGAGATGAAAAGAAAAGTTGTTATCTTTGCAGCGAGATTGTAAACCGTGATACGGATGGGTAATCGATTCGCGCAGAAGTCCCCGCCCGCGAGGCCCTCGCTCAAGAAGTAATTCCGCCACGTAGTCTTGGGGCATAATTTACAGGAGGTCATTTGGCCTCCTGTTTTATTTTATAGGCATCGATCGCTGTAATACAGTACTGAACCTTAGACTTGTCACTTCTTTTCACACCAACTGTCATCTTGACTCTCCCCACTCCGGGACATACATGTTCCATTATTAGCATACTCTCGAAAGAACGTTGATTTTTGCTATCCGGCTTCGAAGGAACTTTCTTCACTAACTGAGCATTTGTCAAGATTGCATCGAGTTGAATGACAGCCAGCGTTGAGAGATAGGTCAACGAGGCTTGTGCAGATGTCTCATCAAGAGAAACTGCGCGAATGTTAATATCTTCTTTAAGAGCTATATTGTATTTCTTTTGATCCGGATTACGGCGCTTCCATTCCTGATAGAATTTGTAAATCAGATTCTGGCGCTGTCTTTTCTCTTCCGGAGAATCTCCTCTTGGAATATCATCCTCAGAAATCATAGCACGCGGTTTTTATTTTTTCTCAATCTGCCAGAAAAGGTACGGCTCTTGTCAGAAACATCCAAGGATCGGTTGAAAAGTTGTGTTGTTTCAGGGGGTATTTTGTGTGTTTCTTAAGATTAATCGCAAGAAAAGTAGAGGTTTCTTGCGATGTTTTTGTATATTTGCTGAGACAATAACCCGTTTATTGTAGAAATATTTTATAGCGTTTGCTATTTATTCGGTTACCCAGAATCTAGCCAATTCTTATGTATAAGTCGAATAAGTTTGCAAATGTCTACGCCTTTGGCGTGGACTAAACTTATTCTTATACAGGCTGGCTAGAGCCGTGGGTAACAATAAGAGCGGTCCACGCCCTTTTGTTACCCAGCTTTAGTCAGACCAGTATCGGACATCTAGCGACGCATGATTGCAAAGCTAGATGGACACCCAAATCAAGTCCAAGGAGAGGGTGTCGGCTCACGGCGAGGTATTCACGAATCCCCGCGAAGTGAACGCCATGCTCGACCTTGTGAAGGCGGAGACGGAGCGTATAGATTCCCGTTTCCTAGAACCCGCTTGCGGCGACGGCAACTTCCTCATAGAAATTCTACGGCGCAAACTCGCCATCTGCGAGGCCCGCGTCAAAGCAAAGCAATATACCCAACTCCAGTATGAACACGATGCCATCTGGGCTATATCCAGCATCTACGGCATCGAACTCCTGGCTGATAATGCCGCTGCCTGCCGGGAACGCCTTCTAAACTACTTCACGGAGCAATACCAGGGTCTCTTCAAGTCAAAATGCAAGGACGACTGCATCGAGGCGGCCCGCTATATCCTGTCTAAGAATATCATCCACGGCGACGCCCTCACCTACAAGCGTGTGGACAAGCCCGATGAATGGATACACATAAGCGAATGGAGTTTCATCGGTGCCGACAAGGTCAACCGCCGGGACTACGAGTTCTCCTATCTCGTTGGTGAATACGAAAGCGACGGGCTTTTCTCCGACCTTCCAGCCGAGACCTATGCGCCCGTCCATTTCCTCAAGATAAATGCTGCTGCCTATGGTGAACAGTAATTACAATCCGGACGTACTAAACTGCATTGCCAATCTGAGCAACGACGAAGTTTTCACCCCGCCGGAGCTGGCCAACCGAGTCCTGGACTTACTGCCGCAGGACCTTTTCAAGAGCCCGGAAACCAAGTTCCTCGATCCATTCTCAAAAAGCGGCGTCTTCCTTCGTGAAATCGTCAAGCGGCTCGACCGTGGTCTGGAATCCCAGATGCCTGACCGGCAACTCCGTATCGACCATATCCTGCACAACCAAGTCTTCGGCATCGCCATCACGGAGTTGACCTCATACTTGTCACGTCGCTCCGTTTACTGTAGCAAGCACGCCAACGGCAAATACAGCGTTTCAAGATTCAATACAGAGAGCGGCAACATTCTGTACGCAAACCGCTCCCACACCTGGGAAAATGGCAAGTGCAAATACTGCGGCGCATCCCAGGCGGTCTATGACCGAGGCTCCGAGGCAGAGCAATATGCCTATATGTTCATCCATACAGACAATCCCAAGCAATTCTTTGGAAATATGAAGTTTGACGTAATCGTCGGAAATCCGCCGTATCAACTTAGCGATGGTGGCCAGGCCGCAAGTGCAAAGCCTTTGTATAATTTGTTCGTTGAGCAAGCAATGAGGCTGAAGCCTCGTTATCTTACGATGATTATTCCTGCTCGCTGGTATGCAGGAGGCAAAGGACTTGATTCGTTCCGTACAACGATGCTTCAGAATAACAATCTGAGGAAACTTGTAGATTACAATAATAGCGCTGATTGCTTCCCGGGTGTCAACATTGCGGGGGGTGTGTGCTATTTCTTATGGGATCGCGATAATCCAGGCAAGTGCGAAATAAAAAATGTTTCATTACAGTATCAGAATGGGATTTCAGACACACGAATGCTAAATGAATTTCCTATTCTTGTTAGAGATAATACGGCTATTCATATCATTCGCAAAATGCTCGGAGCCTCAAAAAAGACGATGGATAAAACCGTGCAGTCTTATAGTTATTTCGCGGTACGAAGCTATGAGCGTGGGACAGAACGCAAGCAAAAGAATGATGACGTTATTTTGCTTTCAAGTCAGGGTAAAGGATTCTATCCGAAATCCAAGGTTGAGGATAAGAATAGGATTCTCTCAATGTATAAAGTAATTATCACGTACGCAATGTCCGGTGGTAATAAGCCTACTTCTCAAGGCGATTTTCAAGTAGTCTCATCTCTTCAAGTGTTGGCCCCAAACGAGGTTTGCACTGAAACATATCTTGTGTTGGATGTTTTTGAGAATCTCCAAGACGCTAAGAATCTTTGTTCGTACGTCTCTACTAAGACATTTCGTTTTTTGCTCCTGCAGGCATTAACGTCTATTCACATTACGAAAGACAGTTTCCTTTTTGTGCCTGTTCAAGATTACTCGCACGCATGGACGGACGAAATGATTAACAAGAAATATGAGCTTTCGGATGATGAGGTTGCTTTTATCGATTCTATGATTCGTCCAATGGAATAGCTTATGGCAGCACAAGACCTACTCCGGAATAAAGTAGCCGAGACCCCGACCATCTACGCCTATGAGCACATAGGTTACCCAGCCCATAAGGGATGGCTGAAGGTTGGCTATACCACCCGCGACGTTGAGACCCGTGTGAGGGAGCAGAACCTTACCGGTAACATTCAATATCGGATTGTTCTCAAGCGCCCGGCTATGCGCAAGGATGGATCATCCTTCACCGATAAACTGGTCCACCGCATTCTCCGCAAAGACCATATCCGCAATCCGGAGGGAGAATGGTTTGTATGCGACATCAAGAAAGTGGAGCAGGCCATCGCCACTGCCGTGGCCGGGAAGGACAAGATGATAGACCGCATCTACGATTTTCCGATGCGCCCGGAGCAGGAACGTGCCGTCGCCAAGACTTCTGCCTACTTTAATTCTTTCAAGAAAGACCCTACTAACCGTGGCCTCACGCCGCACTTCCTCTGGAACGCCAAGATGCGTTTCGGCAAGACCTTCACTACCTATCAGCTTGCTCTCAAGATGGGGTGGAAGAAGGTGCTGGTCCTTACTTTTAAACCAGCCGTCAAGACTGCCTGGAAAGAAGATCTCCTCACACACAAAGACTTTGAAGGTTGGCAGTTCTGTCAGAAGCAGGAAGACCGGGAATTCAACTACGTCAACGAGCGCAAGCCGTTTGTCTGCTTCGCTTCCTTCCAGGACGTGCTTGGAAAGAATGATGCGGGCGGTATCAAGGCCACCAACAAATGGATACAGACCGTAGACTGGGACTGCATCGTCCTGGATGAATACCACTACGGCGCCTGGGGCAAGAACGCCAAGAACTTCTACGACAAGAAAGACCCGGCGCTGAAACGTGCCGAGGAAGTTGGTGAAATCATTACGGAGGATGCCGATAATGTCCGTGAATTGGAGGCGCGAGAGATGTACGATGAGGGCTTGATGCCGCTGCGTACCGGCGCCTACCTCTATCTCTCCGGGACGCCCTTCCGTGCCATCTCCACCGGTGAATTCATTGAGGAGCAGATTTATAATTGGACATACTCCGATGAGCAGGCTGCAAAGGAAGCCTGGCAAGGGCCGAAGAACCCTTACGCCCAGCTTCCCAAGATGGTGATGCTCACATACCAGTTACCGGACAGCATCCGTGAGATAGCCGCCCAGGGAGAGTTCGACGAATTCGACCTGAACGAATTCTTCCGCGCAGAGGATGACTATTTCCTGCACGAGGAATACGTCCAGAAATGGCTGGACCTAATCCGTGGCGCTTACACCGAGAACATCGTTACGGAACTCAAATTGGGCACGGAAAAGCCGCCTATGCCGTTCTCTGATGCCCGTCTGCTCAGCTACCTGCAGCACACCTACTGGTTCCTGCCATCTGTTGCCGCCTGTCGGGCTATGGCAAAATTACTAAAGAAACGCTGTAACCGTTTCTACGACGAGTATAATGTCATTGTCGCTGCCGGCAATGAGGCCGGAATGGGTGCCCAAGCCGTAGAACCGGTGTATAATGCAATGGAAGACCCGCAGCTGACCAAGACCATCACCCTCTCCTGCGGCAAACTCTCCACTGGCGTCACCGTGAAGCCTTGGACCGGCATCTTGATGCTGCGCAACACCACCTCGCCGGAAACGTATTTCCAAGCAGCATTTCGCGTCCAATCTCCCTGGACTACAAAAGATGAATGGGGAGAGGAACTGATTCTCAAGCCATTCTGCTACGTGTTTGATTTCGCTCCTAACCGGGCTCTCCGTCAGGTAGAAGAATATAGTTGCCAGCTCAATGTCCACGAGAGCAACCCCGAGAAGAAGGTGGAGCAGTTCATTAAGTTCCTGCCCATCCTGGCCTTCGACGGTTCTTCGATGAAGGAAATTGACGCCGCCGGCGTGCTTGATATGGCAATGAGCGGAACCACGGCTACGCTGTTGGCCCGCCGCTGGGAGAGCGCCGTGCTGGTCAATGTGGATAATGCCACGCTCCAGCGCCTGATGAATAATCCTGAGGCGATGAAGGCATTGATGAATATTGAAGGGTTCCGCAACCTGAATTCCGACATCGAAACCATCATCAACAAGTCCGAGCACGTCAAGAACACCAAGAAGGAGAAAGGCGATAACCTAACCCCGAAGCAGAAAAAGGAACTTACCGACGAGGAGAAAGAGTACAAGAGCAAGCGCAGGGAGATTCAGGAGAAACTTATCAAGTTCGCCACCCGAATTCCGGTATTTATGTACCTCACGGACTATCGCGAATACTGCCTAAAAGACGTTATCGAGCAACTGGAGCCCGAACTTTTCCGCAAAGTTACCGGCCTCACCCTTAAGGATTTCAGCCTACTGGTAAGCCTGGGCGTATTCAACAGTGAGCTCATGAATGATGCCGTATATAAGTTCAAACGCTACGAAGACTCCTCCCTGGAGTATACGGGCATCGACAAGCATACTGGCACAATCATCGGCCTGTGGGATACTGCTATAGACACTTCTGTCATTGCCAGCCCCGACCGACAACCTCCTGCAGAGGAAGAGATGCCCGAACAGGTCGGGCATGACGATTCAGCCCAGTGGGAACACCTTCAAGTTGGCGATATGGTTATACACAAGAGTATCGGCCTTGGCAAGATCATGGCTCTGGACGAGAAATACCTTATTGTAAAGTTCCAGGACCGCGAATCCAAGTTCCTCTATCCATCAGCCTTTGAAAAAGGGTACTTATCATTGCCGCTTTAGTGGTAGAAGTGTCGCAGGTCCTCATTTTTTGGCTGGCCTGCGACGGGAATCAGCCTTCTGGGCATTCTGGCGTCGCGGGCCGGCGGATTTTTGGGGACCTGCGACGGTACGAAGCCTCACCTGCGACGCAAGAGAAGCCCTAAATTTGCATAATTCAAGAAAAGTTCGTACATTTGCAGACGTGAACGAGATAGAGGACGCCGGTCCCCTATCTCGCTTTTTTAAAGCCTATGAACAAAGAACAGATCATTGAGGCCGTTGAGCCGGCCGTAAAAGAGCGGGGTTGCTTCCTGGTGGAAGTGACTGTAAGCACCGACAACGACATCGAGATTATCATCGAGAAGGAGGAGGGCGTCGTGGACTGGGAAGACTGTGCTGCCCTTGACAAGGTGGTGCATGAGGCCTTTGACCAGGACGTGGAAGACTATGCCCTTACGGTATCTTCGGCCGGACTGGACCGCCCCTTCAAGGTGGCTAAGCAGTATCTCAAGGCCATCGGCACCCAGGTGGACGTTTGGATGAAGGGAGGAAAGAAGGTGAAGGGAGAACTCAAGTCCTACACGGAGGAAGCCATTGTGGTGGGGGAGACCACTATCGGCTTTGACGTGATCAATTCTGTTCGGCCTTTAATTGATTTTAAATAATACTAACATAAACCATGGCAAAAGAAAAAGAGAAAGAAATCACCTTGATTGACGCTTTCAAGGATTTCAAGGAAGAGAAAAGCATCGACCGTCCCGTGATGCTGGGTGTTCTGAAGGATGTGTTCCTGACCCAGCTGGCCAAGACCTACGGCAGCGCCGACAACTTCGACGTCATTATCAACGTGGACAAGGGTGACTGCGAAATTTACCAGAACTTTGAGGTTGTGGAAGAGGTGGAAGACCCTGTGACCCAGATCACCGTAGACGAGATCAAGGCCGAGACCGGAGACGACGACTACGAGATTGGTGACACCTTTGCCCGCAAGCTTTCCCTGGCTTCCTTCGGCCGCCGCGGTATTCTGAACATCCGTCAGAACCTCCAGGGCCGTATCATGGATATTGAAAAGGCCAACGTCTTCAAGAAATACTCCGAGCGCGTGGGTGAGATTTTCACCGGCGAGGTATACCAGACCTGGAAGAACGAGGTGCTCATCCTGGACGAGGACGGCAACGAGCTCCGTATGCCCAAGAACGAGCAGATCCCCGGCGAGCGCTTCAAGAAGAGCGACTCCGTGCGCGCCATCATCAAGAGCGTGGAGATGAAGAACAACACCACGCCTTACATCGTGCTGTCCCGCACCTCCGAGAGCTTCCTGGAGAAACTCTTCGAAATGGAGGTTCCGGAAATCTACGACGGCCTCATCACCGTCAAGAAGGTGGTCCGCATCCCCGGCGAGCGCGCCAAGGTGGCTGTGGAATCCTACGACGACCGCATCGATCCCATCGGCGCCTGCATCGGTGTCAAGGGTTCCCGCATCATGGGTATCGTCCGTGAGCTCCGCAACGAGAACATCGACGTGATCCAGTGGAGCTCCAACCCGCAGTTGATGATCCAGCGTGCCCTCAATCCGGCCCGCATCTCCCGTATCGACCTGGGTACTTCCCCCGAGGACAAGATCAAGGTCTTCATGCAGGCCGATGAGGTGAAGAAGGGTATCGGCAAGGGCGGCGTGAACATCAAGC